>CAYXUZ010000006.1:69198-73642 GCA_964467705.1 uncultured Ardenticatenaceae bacterium
TAACGAAAAATCTACATTTATCAGGATGGCGGGCAGCATTGCCAGATAGAGGCCGCCATGTGCCACCAGCAACAATTTGCGATCTGAACCTTGTCCCTCGTGCACCAATTCCTCGATAAAAGGGACAAAACGCGCCTGAATGTCTAACCAACTTTCGCCACCGGGCATCTTGCGCTCCGGCCGATTATGGATAAACCAATCTTCCTGAACCTGTCGGTGCAGCTCCCAACCGGCCGGGTCAGTTGTCCCCTCGTAAATACCCACACTCCATTCTCGCAGCGCCTCGGTAACTTCCAGCGGGGCTTGCAGGCTCTCCGCTAGAATCTCGGCCGTCTGCACTGCCCGCAGCACCGGACTGGTGTAAATGATGTCAAAATGAAGGCCCGACAATTTTTGGGCCAATGCGTTGGCCTGAGCTATACCCGTTTCGGTGAGCGGATGTTTGAACCCACTGTTGGCAAACTCGTGCAGAAGGTTGGCCGTGCTTTCACCATGACGCACAAAATAAAGCTGCATGGCCTGATTGTAGCCCAACCACCCATTTCCTCGCATCTTCGTTATAATTCCGGCCATCTCATGCAACAACTCCGTCTCGCTGCGGCCGGTCTGTGACCGTGCCGCTCTTACACACGAACCATGACCGACATTTTCCCGTATGACGAATTGACCTGGCCGGAAGTGGCCGCCTTGCCCCGTGATACGCCGTTGGTTATTCCGTTAGGCGAAGGGTATGACCTGAACAAAGTGGCCGAAGCGTTAGGCCATCCGGTGCGTTTGGGGCTGCTGCCCGCCATTTCTTATGGCTGGCGGGGCAGTGGGCTGGCCGTGCCCGAACCGTTACTCGGCCAGCTTGTTGCCAACCTGCTGGACAGCCTGCGCGACGATGGTTTCAGCCGCGTCTACGCCCTCACGCCGCAAGGCATAGACCTCAATCTTGGCCCTAACCGTCTAGCCCTCCCTCATCCCACGCAATTCACCTTGTCACCCCTTCACCCTGTCACCGTCCGATTGCTGCAATCGGCGTCACCCCAGGTCATCATCCTCCCCATCGGCCACACGGAGCAGCACGGCTACCACCTGCCGTTAAACACGGACACGCTGATTATCGGGGCGATTGGAGAGGGCACGGCCGTGACCATTCCCGACCTCGCCTTTTGCCTGCCCGTCTTCCCCTACGGCGTCAGCACCCATCGCCCCTCCTTTGCCGGGACGCTGAACTGCGGCGGCCGGGCGTTTGAAGATTTCTGGCTGGCGGTGGTGGATGTGTTGGTGGGGCGGGGGTTTGACCGCTTTTATTTGATGAGTGGGCACGGCGGCAACTGTTCGTTTTTGGTGAATGTGGTCAAATATGCCGGGGAGCGCCACCGCCGGATTTTCTGCGCTACGGCCTGGCTGCACACCTCCGGCCATATCGCGGCACCCGTTGTGCAATCCACCCGCCATTCAGCGCGGGGCGGCATGGGGCACGCGGGAGAACTGGAAACGGCCATGATTTTGCACCTGCGGCCTGACCTGGTACACATGGAGCGGGTGGTGGATGAGACGGATTTTGTCAGCACCACCAGCTATTACATGGATTGGATTGAAGGTGGCGACCTGATTGCCAATCCCCCCTGGGATGATGATACGAAAACGGGGGCATATGGGGCAGGCAGTCTGGCAACGGCCGTGAACGGCAAACTATGGCTGGAAGCGGGTATCGCCGAGAAGGTAGCCCACGTGAGCGAAATTCACGAGCAGCACGGCCGTCGCGAAGAGCGGCGGAATACAGGATACGGGTTGTGGGGAACGACGTGATTTAGTGATTTAGTGTTTTTGTGTTTGAGTGTTCACAAAAGCACTAAAACACGATAACACAAAAACACAACAAGGTGTGCGTATGAATTTGAAGGTGAACCGGAAAATTGTAAGTAAAGAGCCGAATGAGCGGGTGATTAAGGAAACGATGGCTGGATTGCCGCCGGATAAGGGGGCGGTGGTGGAACTACGGCGCGGGCGGGGGGATGTGTTGTATGTGCAGGGACGGCCGTCCACCGGATTCCGACTGACGTGGCAAGACCCGGATGGGAATACGCAAATGAGCCGTCGCAGTGATGTGGATGGGGACACGGCCGTGCTCACCCTTAGCCTCTATGCTCAATCTGACCCCGACTGGCAGGGGTTGGCCGACTGGCTGCCGCCCAACGTCTACCGCTACCACAGCACCAATCCTGTTTTGAATGTATTAGCCAATATGCCGCCCGGACTGGGGGCGCTGCTTATTTTTGGTACGGCCTTTTTCTGCTTTGCGGCTTATGCGCTGGCTACCGATGCGCCCGGTGTGGGGCTGCGGGAAGTGCTGCTCGGTTTTGTGACAATTGGACTGATCGCCGGCTATATCCAGTATATTGAGTTCTTTTTCAGTGTCTTACGGCCGCGTCTGGCGCGATGGTTGGGGGCGCTATTAGGGGTGCAAATAAACGAAGATCAGTCAGACGCACGCTGGTTTGGCGGGGCGGGCGCAGGCACCTGGGACGCCTCCGGCGGCAGCATGGGCAACCGCCTGCTGCTGCATATTATTGACATTGTGGTGCTGGTTGGGGGGCTGGTTGGCCCGGTGGCGGTGGTGAGTATCAGTTTGTTTCTTATTTTTGACCGATAGCCGAAAAAGAGGTTGATCTCTATACCGTTTGCCTCTGGGTTGGAGCTTCAGTGTATACGGCCGTACCATGCACGGCCGTGCGCTGCCAATCCTTCTCCAACTCCTCTCGCTTCCGGCTGATGCGCCTGGTGATGGCCTGGAACTGCTGCTCGGAAGCGTGGAGATATTCTTTTTGCAGGCGGGCGGCGATGGCGTCCAGGTCAATGCCCAGTTCGGCAATACGTTGCAAGTGATTTTCGGCCTGTTCCGGCCAGGCGGCGGTGTAGGATTCCACACGGCCGTGTTCCAGAAAAGCGGCTAATGTCTCTGGCGAGAAGGTGGTGACGGTATCCGGGCAGATCAGGTCTTCGATGTAGTACGTGTCGGCATAGGCCGGGTTGCGCGGGGTAGTGCGGCTCCATTTGGGGCGGAGGATGCATCCACCGCGCCGGGCTATTTTGTCCCAACGTGGGCCGCTGAAGATGGACTGGCAACGGCCGTAAAGTTGTCTGGCCTGGGCTACGGCCGTGCGCCCCATCAAATCCCGTTCCCCTTTTTCCGCCAACAGCGGGTCTACTGCCTCATCAATGGCCGACACCGAAAAAGAGACGACCGACGTGGGCGTGAAGCGCCAGACGCTGTGTGTATCCAGAAACACCTCCAACCCCTCAATGTATGCCTGCGCCACCCGCTCATATACATCCACCGAAAAAACATGGGTGATGTTGATGCTCACGCCGTCCCGCGTCAGCGTCCTGACAGCCTCAATGCCCGCCGGGGTGGCCGGCACTTCCACCATTACATTAGCCCGGTTAATTTGCGCTTCCAAATGACGTACTTCTGCTACTGTGTTAATAGCATCATGCATCAGCGATGGGTCCAGTTCCAGGCTCACATAGCCATCCAGCCCGTGACTTTCCTGGTAAATAGTATGCATGTAATCCGCTGCCACCTGCACATCGGAGATAATGAGAGCACGATGGATGGCCGGGGCGGGAATTCCGGCGCGCACCTGTTCCCAAATAGCTTCGTCATAATCAGTTTCAGTGGCGATAGTGGTCTCAAAATTGGCGGCATTGGCCGTTAAGCCCTGAACACCCGCGGCGACACGGGCGCGCAAATCGCCGGATTGCAGAAAAGAACGACGCATGTAATTAAGCCAGGTAGATTGTCCTAGTTCATGTAGTTCTTGCAGCCTGTTCATTTTTCCTCCTAAAAGGGGTAATCGGGTGGTTACCTACTTGTGTAACTGGTGGGAACAATTACTCAATCACCCAATGACTCAATGAAAACTATCGGGCTGTGGTGCAAGGTACGGGGTTTTTTGAAGGTGGCTCATTTGCGGGCAGTATACAATATTTGAGCGGCATTTGATAGGGAGAAACGTCACCCATGAGACCTGACAGATTGCCAGCAAAACCACTTTTTTGGGGGAAGGTCAGTGCGCCAGGAGAGCAAATCATGGGTACAATTGCTGAATGGAGAAACTGTCGGGCCACATCACCATCGTTGCCGTTGGCAAGCTAAAATCGTTGCAGTATCGTTTGATTCAGGACGATTTTTTAAAGCGAATGGGGCGCTATACAGACGTGCAGTTGGTAGAAGTAAAAGATGTGGTGGGTAAAGGGCTGCCAGACGAAATAGCCATGCAGAAAGAGGGGCAGGCGCTGCTGAAGGCGACAGAGGGGGTTAACCGACGCATTGCTCTGACTGCTACCGGGCGAATGTTGGACAGTCTAGAGTTGGCGGAATTTGTGCGGAATCAGATTGGGCTGTACGGCCGTATCGCTTTCCTCATTGGCGGGCCGGTCGGTTTGTCGGTGC
>CAYXUZ010000006.1:73668-88132 GCA_964467705.1 uncultured Ardenticatenaceae bacterium
ACTCTCCCTCTCCCGCCTCACCTTCCCCCATGAAATCGCTCGCTTGCTGTTACTTGAGCAACTGTATCGCGCCGGTACTATCGTTGCCGGGGAGAGTTATCACAAATAACTAACTAACCGGAAAGCGCGCCAAGGATGGTGGGGAGGAGCTGCTTTTTGCGTGAAACAACACCCTCGGCGCGGAACGTGCCATCTTCCAACGGGGGGTAGGGAAGTTGGTCAAGCTGGGGCAGCCGGTCGGTGAGCAGCAGACGGCTGGTCTTGCGCACCACATCTGTGACCATCAGAATCATAAAGTTCAACCCTTTGCTGTCACGCAAGTGGATCAAGGCGGCCATCAACGCCTGTTGATGTTCGGCCAGTTCATTTATGGTTGTTACTTCCACCTGCCCAACACCAAATTTTAGCCCACCAGCCTCATACAACTTGAAGTCGGCGCTGACAATTTCATCCGGGGTGCGTGAAGCCAGCCCCGCGCCTGATTGCAATAACTTTTCGCCGAAAGATTGAATCGTCTCACCGGCCAGAGGTGAACCACCGACCAAAGCCCACCGCCCCAATTTTTCGGCCGCCTTGTGGTCGCGGGGGGTTGTGGTGGGCGAGGACAGGATGAGGGTGTCAGAAAGCAGGCCGGCGAGCAGCAGCCCGGCTAATGGCGGTGGGGCGCTCAGCCCGGCTTCGACGATATGTTCACAAACCAGGGTGCTGGTACTGCCCACAATGTCTACTGTGAAGCGGATTGGGATGTTGGTGGGAGGGTTCCCCAGTCGGTGATGGTCGAGAATTTCAATCAGGTTGGCTTCATGGAGTGCGCCTAGTGCCTGGGCCGGTTCGTTGTGATCTACCAGGATGATGTTGAGGCGGGGCGGGTTGAGGGCGTCACGCTGACGGCAAATACCCAGGTAACGGCCGTCTTCATCCACCACCCAAAATTCCGACCTTTCCTCATACAGGATGCGTGACAGCACATCCCGGATGCGTGTTTTGGCCTGGAATTGGGGCACGGCCGTATCACATGCCTCCGCGCACGAAATATCCATGATGTCCTTAATGCGGGTCTCTTCGCTGCGAGCATGCGCACCGACCTTTTCTCGCAGAAAGTTGAAAAGGCTGATGACGGTGATCAGGCCATGAGGCGTGCCATCGCTATTGACAACGGGGGCCACGCCGCCAGTGATACTGGCAATGGCCCACACATCGCGCAGCGGCGCATCTGGTGTAGCCGTGTCATAGCGGTGGGCAATCTCAGCAAAACGGGGTGAGGCATCCGGCAGGTATTGGGGTGGTTCAAGACCCAGCCTTTCCAATGCCCAGGTGGTTTGTGGATTAAGATGCCCGGCGCGGGCAGCAATGACATCGGCATTGTCCCGTTCTTGCAGCAGCCAGGCATACCCCATGGCGGAGGCAATGGCATCAGTGTCCGGGTTAATGTGGCCGATAACGTATGTGTCGCTTGTTCTTATCATATGAGGGTGATTGCCCGATTAAATTTGCAAATGAGACAATTCTAATCACTTCTTGTCTCGTTGGCTAACCGGCAAGTAAGTATGGAGAGCGTATGGTACACTACGGCCGTACCTCGGCGCATGATATACAAAATGGAGGTTTATCATGTTTACACGTATACGGCCGTTACTCGGCCTACTTTCCCTGGTTTTACTGACAATTGCCCTTATGGGGCAGCCTGCCCAGGCGCAAACAACAGCTTGGCATGCCGAATACTTCAATAACCGCACCCTCTCCGGTTCGCCCGTTTTAGACCGCTTTGAAGACAGAATTTTCTACAATTGGGGTCAGGGTTCGCCCGACCCGGTGGTGAACGTAGACGAATTTTCGGCGCGCTGGAATGGCAACATCTACCTGAACCAAAGCACCGTCTGGCGATTTGTGGCTACCACCGATGATGGGATGCGAGTATTCATCAACAACAGTCCCATCATTGATGTGTGGAATGACAGCCAGGCGCACACTGTCACCACCGACATTTACCTGGCAGCAGGCAATTATCCGGTGCGGGTGGAGTATTATGAGGCGGGTGGTAATGCCGTCGCCCAGTTTAGCTGGTCGCCGGCGACAACGATTAACGCCTGGCGGGGTGAGTATTTCAACAACCGTTCCCTCAATAACCAGCCGGTGCTGGTGCGGGATGACGCCAATATCAACTTTGAATGGGGTACCGGGTCGCCTGCACCGGGTATTGTGACTGTGGATGATTTTTCGGTGCGCTGGACACGCACCATTCAGTTTAACCCTGGCACATATCGTTTCACGGCTACTACGGACGATGGCGTCCGGCTGTGGGTGAACAATCAACTCATCATCAATAACTGGATAGACCAGCCGGTGACCACCAAAACGGCCGACATCTTCCTCTCTGGCGGTGTGGCTGTCAGGATGGAGTATTATGATGCGGGGGATAATGCGACGGCGAAATTGAGTTGGACGGCCGTGACCCTTTCCCCCGCGCCGACTGTGCCCGCCATGCCCACGGCCGTTAATTGGGACGCTGCTTACTACAATAACTTCTCTTTGGATGGCAGCCCGGTGATGACCCGCATTGACCCGCAGATTCGTTTCACCTGGGGTTCCAGTTCTCCTCAGCCCAATCTGGTAAATGCCAACAACTTCTCTGTGCGTTGGACAAAAACGCTCAATTTTGCGCCTGGTACACACACGTTCAAGACTACAGTGGAGGGCGGCGCCAGATTATGGGTCAATGGGCAGTTGATTATTGATCAGTGGAACCCCCAATACAAAGTGGTGGAAACCAGCGCCAACATCACTTTGCCCGGTGGGGCTGTGCCTATCGTAATGGAGTTTCGCAAGGATTTTGGGTTGGCACAGGCATGGTTGGAATGGTACGGGGCGGGCAGCCAGCCAGCCAGCGGCACAACGACCACCACACCACCACTGAGTGGCAACACGGCCGTGATGACCGGTGCGCGTTACCTGACCCTGCGTTCTGGCCCCGGCACAGAATTTGAGGCCCTGGCTTATCTGTCCAATGGTGAAGTGGTGACGCTGCTTGGCCGTGACACGTTTAGCATCTGGATTCAGGTGCGCCGGGCTGACGGTACGGTGGGGTGGGTAAGCGGCCGGTACCTGACGTCAAATGTCCCCTACAGCACATTGCCTGTCATCAGCGCTAATTAGCTTAATCAAAAAACCTGCCGGAGTTTCAAAAACTCCGGCAGGTGGCTTTGAGCCTCTATTCAGGCGGTATGCTCTGTTCCAGGGTGAATTGGATAAATGCGAGAGTCTCCTCTTCCTCGCTTTGTGTTATCTCCCCTGCCTCGTGCTGTCCGGCAAGCGCGCATTTGATCAGCGTGGCCCACGCCCCTCCTAATTCCTTCTGGGCCCATTCGGCGGCACGTGGCTTCGAAGTGACAGATTCGGTTACCAGCGAATAGAGCAAGCGACATAGCGTCAGGATAACAAACGTGTGGGCATCTCGTTGTCGGAGCCAAGGCAGCCACGTGGGGTCATTTTTGGCCTGTTCCAGCCATAAGCCGGTAATCCCCGCAGCTGCGGAGTACATATCTTGAGGATAAATAGGCCCAACCAGCGTATGCGGCTCAGGGCCTGCGACTACCACGCCGCGATCACGAATGGTTATACATTGGAATATCCAACCGCTTTCAAGAGGTGCTTTGAAGAGCGAGGTACCCTTCTCAATTTGGGGGTAGTGCGATGTGTTTGGAACGACGTGACGAAGTGCAGGGGAGGGAATATAGATGGCTTCAATTCTGCCTGCCCAAGGTGAACTACTGGCGGCAAACTGCGTGTGGACATCCTGTAAGCTGTCGAAGCAATCATCTCCTATATCTGTGTCGGTCACGACAACAAAATCAATGTCGCTGCTATGCGGGTCAAAATCACCGAGAGCGAGCGATCCGACCAGATACATACCCTGGAAGTGGCTGCCCAATAGCGTCTGGATGCGTACGAGAAAGTCATCAAGAACCGCGTTGACATCGGCAAATGGCGTTGGCGCGAATAGGCCCCTAACCTTTGAAATTGATCTATGAAGCGAAGAATCAACTGGCATTTAGGTGATGTGTATCAATCAGCCTCCGGGTGCTGGCAAACATGCATGCCAGCACCCGGAGGGTTTTGCTTGTGATTTGGCGAGAATTTATCCCGCCAGAAATTCATCCAGGGCGGCTTTGCTGATGCGGTAGGCGCTGCCGATTTTGCGGGCTTTCAAATCGCCCGCTTCAATAGCCGCCATCACATCCTCCGGCGAAACCTTCAAAATATCGGCCACTTGCTGCGGTGTCATTACGTCAGATACGCCACCAGCCGGGGCGGTCGGTGCAGCCTGGGCCGCTTGCTGTTGCATGGCCTGTTGCTGCTGCACAGCTTGTTGATTTTGCAGATTTTGCATGGCCGCCATGCCCATGGCCCCAATGCCAATTTCGCCCATATTGCCGCCGGCCGGGTTTTGAGCAGCGGCCACAAAAGCGTCCGCCTGCTGCTTTTGGGTGTAGCTGGTGCCATAGCCCATGTTGGTGACCACTTCCAAAGATTTGGGGTGCAGGCCCATGCGAATATTGAAGTCCACCAGAGAGAGACCCACGGCGTCAAAATCTTGCTGCAATAGACCTGCCAGCAGTTCATTCATATCCTGGCTAAAGGATTGCAGTTGTGCCGGTCCCAGGTTTTTAGCCTGAGCCAGTTCACTGATTTTGTCTTGCATGATGATGCCCATCATCGGATCGAGCCGGTCTTTCAGTTGGGGTTGGCGCACGCTGTCGCGGAAGGCGTCGAAGGCGTTGAGGAAACGCCAGGGATCTTTGACCTTGACGACGTAAGTGCCATTACCCACCACAGCACTGGCCCCCGGCGGCCTTTGTAGGTGTTCAATGATGATGGGGGAAGAAGTGCCCCATTTCATGGTCATGTCGGTGGTCTTGAGGAAGTAGACGTCGGCCGTGAAAACATTTTTGCCGCCAAACAGCCCCCGCTCCAGCATGTTGGAGAGGAAGGGGATGCTGTTGGTGGTGAGGACGTGGGTACCGGAGGTGAAAGTGCCCAGGGCTTCACCCTGGCGGACGAACACGGCCGTTTCCCCCGGATTCACGATCAACGGTGAGCCTAACTTGATGTCCCCCAGGCCACCTTTGGGAAATTTCTGCACAATTTCATCCATGAGCCATGATTCAATGGCTACGCGGTCAAATACTTTTGCCATGATTTATCTCCTAAGAAGGTAATAGGGTAATTACCCAATTACATTATCAACCAATCCCCATGATGACTTCATCCCGGCCAGCCCAATTGCGGTTGGCTTCCTGGATGTTGCCGTCGAGTACACGAATCGCGCCGCCGATGTCGCCGCTGTCGCGCACCGCTTTCGCCAGCGCGTCAATATCAGCCTGAATCTGGTCGGCGGCATTGAGCATGTTTTCATCAAAGGCGTAGATGCGGGCGAGATCATCTTCTTTAACTTTCACGGCGTCAAAAAATCCGGCGTAACCCTGGGGTGCATCTTTGATCTTGCCTGCCAGTCCGCGCAAACCGGTATCTACGCGCCCCAGTGGTTCGGCATGATCCATGGCTTTGATGATATCGCGGCTCAGTTCGGCCTGAATGCTGCCTAACTGCACACGAGATTGTTCCAGGCGGGCGGAGATGGTTTCGCGCAAAAGCTGGTCGGCTTCGCGCCGTCGCCCTTTTTCCATATATCCAGAGAGGCCGGGGATTTTTTCTAACAACTTACCCAGACCGGTGGATTCACCTTGAATTTTGTCGTACAAATCGGGAACCTGACCTTCTTTCATAATGTCCTCCTATGTGGGATCTTAATACCTATTTGGTGATCATCCAGATAGGCGTGAGTATAACATACCTCTTGTCTTTTTGTCTTTAATGGAGATGGGAGATTAGCCTCTCCAGACATCCGATTTTCATAAAAATGGGATGTCTACTTGTACAAAAGTAAATAGATGCCAAGAATCCATTGTGGCAGAGCAAGCAGAAGTAGGCCCAACACTGCGCCAATCACGGCTGTACCACCCGCTAACAACCCTTCGCCCGCATATAACCACATCAGCCAGATGATAATCCCGCCAACTAACAACCCGCCAACGATCAACGCTGTGCCCAGAAGTTTTTGCATCTTGCTTATTCACCCAACCAATGGTTGACAATTTCATCCAGTTTGCCGGTGGTTTGCAGCCGTGCCAGGCTGTTGTTTAGTTCGGTTAATAAACGACGGTCGCCTATACGGGTGACGATGGCAAATGGTTCTGCTGTCACGGGCACGGCCGTGCGCTTCAGTGTTGGCGTCTGTTTCAGGAATAACCGGCCGCTGATGGCATCCACCAGGGCGGCGTCGCTGTTGCCTTCGACTACGGCCGTCATGGCTTCATCTGCTGTGGGGTAGGGAACGATGGTCAGGTCGCCCAGTTCCTCAGCCCAGGTGGTGGCTTCCACATGGCCGAGTGCGCCTAATTCGACCGATAGGATACGGCCGTGTAAATCTTCCATCTCCGCAATCTCTGTTTCCTCCTGGCGCACAATCAAAATTTCTCCGGCATTGAAATAAGGTTCACTGTAGGCAAAATCTTTGGTGCGCTCTGGAGCGATAACTAACGCTGAGATCAATACGTCCACCTGTCCGGTTGCCAGCGCGTCATACAGGCCATCGTAACCAAACAAGACAAATTCTGCCTGCAAACCCAGATCGGCCGCCAGTGCATTGGCCAGATCAACATCCAGGCCAAAAACACCGTTGGCATCCGCCGCTGCAAACGGAGGGTAGGTGGGGTCCAATCCCACTTTGAGAATGCCCGTTTCCTGAATACGCGACCAGGCATCATCCTGGCTGCGGCAGGCCACCAACAGCAGCAGCAAACAGATCAGCCCATACAAACTTTTGATGTGCCATTTATTCAGGTTCATCATAACGCTGAATCGATCCAAATTCGGTCCCCAATTGCTCAATTACCTGTGTATTCCTGCACGGCCGTATAAATCGGTTTGCTCACAAATTCCGGCGTCACCAGCGTGTAATAATCCATAAAGCTGCGAGTGGGGGCGGGGAAACGGAACACCCATAGCGCCATCATCTCTACGTAGGGCCAGTTGGCTTCGGCGTAAGCAAAAGCATCCAGCGTATTTTGGATGCGCTGCGCCGGGCGCACAGCCATCGTCCAACGAGGGTGGTCATTCCAGCCTGTTTCGGTGATGTAAATTTTGGTGTCGGCATCACCATGTTCCAACATCACCTGGCGCACCAGTTCCACGCGGCGGAAGTTCAGGATGTCGGCCGCAGGATCGGCCGTTGCCGGGAAGGTGAGGCCATAGGCATGAACGGCCAGCCCGTCAAAATAGTCGGCCGCACCCGCTTCGTAAAGCTGGGCCAGGTATTCCAGATCGTTTAGTCCCCAGGGAGAACCGGCCGGTTCCAGCGTTGGGGCTAAAGCGCCGCCCAATACAATCATGTCGGGATTAGCCGCTTTGATGGCAGGGTAAACAATCTTAAGTAGATTCGCATAATCATTAGGGGTTGTTACTCGATAGCCCCATTCGTAGCTGAGATTGGGTTCGTTGCCGATGATCATGTGGGTGACACGGCCGTGATACCGTTCGGCAAATCGCGCCGCAAATTCGGCAAAATCGTCGTAGGCTGTTTCGTCCAGGTAGGTGAGGGGAGTGTCCGACGGCCGTGCCCATTCCGGCGTCAGGCCAATGCGGGCAATCACCTTTAACCCCTGGGTGTGGGCATGATTGATGACCATATCGGGATGGCCCCAGGCAATTCCGCCATCCTCAGCATGGTAATAGGCCCAGGGGAAAAATTCCACAATCCAGCCTGCGCCCATTTGCCGCACCATTTGCAGGCTGCGTTTGATCTTCCACTCTTCTACTTCGTCGGTGAGGCGGGTGTGAACGCCGACGATGGGGTGTTCGGTGTAAACGGTTTGCGGTGGACCGAGACTGACGATGACCGGGGTAGGAGGTCTGGTAAGCAACAATATGAGCAAGAAAAAAGCGGTTATGATCCGCGAAGGGCGCGAAGAAGCGCGAAGATAATTCTTTATTTCTTTATCTTTACTACCTTTGCCGCTTTGCGCCTTTGCGTTAAAAAGTAAGGGCATGGACACGGCCGTTACAGTTGACGAACGTAAAAATCAGACCACCATTCCAGGTGTTGAAAGAGGGCGGCGACACGCTGGGCGGCCGGCGCTTCACGTCCGGGTACAGGCGTGGGTGGTTTGAACCGTTCTACCAACCCATAACGAACCAACAGTTCATGCTCTAGCTGTACATTGAGCATTTTGTTTTGGAAATCGTGAATAATTTTGTTCTGCACCTCTTCTGTTGATTCCTGAGTGAGATAGGCAGAGGGTAGTTCGTCAACAAGAATGCGCGAGGGGACGCGGGCTGAGTAGCGCATGATCTGGCGGGTGGTGGGGTTGAAGGCAGCCAGGAAATTTGGCCCCCAGGTATGTTGTAATTTTTTGAAGCGCAAATCCAACGGTCGGTCAAACATGATGGAGAGGCTCATTTGCTCGACGGTGGTTAGCTCCAGGCCGGTGGTGCGTTGTGGCAGGCGGGCGGCCAGTTTGCTCCAATCAGTCTGGATGATTTTCTGAGGCCACAGTTCGGTGAAAACGAGGATGGTTTTGCCGGTTTCGTTATAGGTGGTTTGCAGACCCGGCAATAAGGGGGACGTTGTGTTTTTGGGTACGACACCGGCTAACTTGCGGGTAGCGGGCAGGGAGGCAATGATGGGATTGAGGAAATGTTGGATGCGGGCGAAGGTTTGCACGGCCGTTTCCCCTTCGGGCAGCGGCTCATTCCGTAAACGACGTGCCAGCCGGCGCAGCCGGGCCAGGGTGGTCACGGCCGTATCCCGGCTGAGCAATTCTGGCGCCAGTGCGGCCGATGCCTGCATCACTTCAGTGAGCAGATAAGCATATGCTTCATGTGGCTCAATGGCGGCCACGCTCCTATCCAGATATTCAGGTGGGCCAACCAACTGTTGGGCATCTCGCACTAACTGTTGTGCCAACAGGGGGTTCAGTTGTAGATGGCGTAAAAATGCTCTTTTTGTCGCCAAAAATGGGGCACGTTTCAAATCATTTTGATGCTCTCGCCATAATGGGAAAAAAGCTTGCTGCATGACCGGAAAAGCCGCATGATCTCGCAATACGACAAACAGGTTAACATCTGATTCACCGGGAATATAGTGCCCCTGAGCCAGACTGCCAAAAAGATAGATGGCTTCAAGTTGGTCTCCCAATTGTGAAGCAAGTGCCTGGGCGAGCGTGTCAACGACTTTAAGCATAGCGGCAATTATACTGTTCTGATTAACAAGGGCAATTTTCAGAAATGTAGATACGATATAGGAAAAATGTACAATATATGGTAAATTAGTTGATTTTGTATAATTATGGTATACAATTTCATTCAATAAAATCACTCAGAGGAGGAACCAACCAATGAGTATGAATATCCTACAAACTTTTTACAACCGAATGATGCCGTTGTTTACCCCGCAGGCAGAGCGTATTTTGGAAAGTGTGCAACCGACGGCGCTGCAAGACCTGTCCTTTCGGTATACCTTTTCGGTGGATGCCATGATTAAGATCAGCCACATCATTGAAGATGCGGTTATTCATACACCACGCACGGCCGTACTCCATGCCTCTTTCCAATATCTCTCCCGTATCGGACCCCAACAGGCGCGTTACGAACAGGTGGCCCAGGCAGCAGAAGGATTATGGCTATATTATGCCGTGGACACCGATCCAGCTCAGGTGGCCTCTTTGTTAAACATGCCCCGCGTTTTTAGTATTGACACAACCGATACACCGCTGGTCAATTACTGGTTTGTAGTAGCCTATGGCGGTGGCGTCCACATGACCCTGCTGGCTCAGGAAATACCATCGCTTAGCGGCCATGAACGATATTATGAAGGGTTTTACACCTTTGAAGCCGATGCCGCTTACCAGATTTTGCACATCTTACATCAGATATACCCGGCCACTGTGCCCCTGCCTCTGCCACCTGATTTGGAACATTATCGTTGAGGGAAAGCTTGATGGCTCAGTTTGATTATCACTTCACGGTAAATGCACCGCTCACGGCCGTACACGCCTTCCACCATGACACCCGCGTCCTCAAAAAGCTGACGCCGCCACCCATCTTTGCCCAGATTCATGCATTTGAACCACTGGCAGAAGGCTCACGGGCAGAATTCACGCTCTGGTTTGGGCCACTACCGGTGCGTTGGACGGCCGTCCACCATCACGTTACCTCCGCCGGTTTCACCGACCGCCAGGAAAAAGGGCCGCTGCAATTTTGGGAACATACACACTGGTTTACGGCCGTGACCGTTCACACCACCCGCATCCACGAACAAATCGTTTATGAACATTTCCCCGGTCGCCGTGGGTGGTTCAGCCGTGTGCTTTTCAACAAACCCGGCCTGTTCATGCTGTTCACCGCCCGTAAATGGCTCACACGCTACCATTTACGACATATTACCACCCATCCCATTTCCATATGACACATTCTCTTGTCATTGGTGCGGGCATTGGCGGTCTGACGACAGCCGCATGTTTGCTCAAGGCCGGGCATCGGGTGACGGTGCTGGAAGCACATGTGTACCCTGGTGGCTGCGCCGGGACGTTTTTTCACAAAGGGTTCCGTTTTGATGCCGGGGCCACGCTGTCTGGTGGTTTTGCGCCCGGCGGCCCCCATGCCCGGCTGGCGGAGATGCTGGAACTGACCTGGCCCGTTTCTCCGGTTGACCCGGCGTGGGTGGTGCATTTGCCGAACGGCCGTACCATCACCCAATGGGCCGACCCCGAACGCTGGCGGGCGGAGCGGCAGGCCATTTTTCCCCAGTCAGAATCATTTTGGCGCACCCAGGAAAAGTTAGCGGCGGTGGCCTGGGATGTCTCGTCACGGCCGTTTCCCTGGCCGCCCCAATCTCCACAAGATATGCTGACTCTGGCGCGGGCCATGCGTCCCCAAACGACGGTGGCGCTGCCCTATTTGTGGCGCACCGTAGGTCAAATCGCCCCAATGGACGATCCGTTATTCCGCGCCTTCCTGGATGCCCAACTGCTCATTTCGGCGCAAACGACCAGCCAGGATGCCCACGCCCTGTATGGCAGTGCCGCTCTTGACCTGCCCCGACGCGGCGTCAATCACGTGCAGGGTGGCATCGGAGCATTGGCACAAACATTGGTCGCCTGGATTCGCCAGCATGGGGGAGAAGTCCATTTCCGGCAGCAGGTAGAGCGGATTACGGTGGAGAAGGGACGGGCAACGGCCGTGACCACCCGCAAAGGCCACCGTGTCACCGCCGACCAGATCATCGCCAACGTCACTCCCTGGGGCCTGTCAAAATTATTGGGCGCGGCATCCCCCCGCTCATTGCAGCAGGAAACCAAAGAGCGCCCGCCGACGTGGGGCGCGTTTACGCTCTATCTGGGGTTGGATGAACGTTACCTGCCGCCAGACCTGGCCACCCATCATCAGGTGATTGTGGACCACACACGGCCGTTAGGCGAAGGTAACAGCGTCTTCGTTTCATTGTCTGAACCGGGGGATAAAACACGCGCCCCAGAGGGAATGCGGACGGCGACCTTGTCTACCCACACGGCCGTGACTCCCTGGCAAGAGCTTCGTTACGCCGAATCATCGGCGGCTTATTGTGAACGGCGTGAGGAATATATGAACCGGCTGTTGGCGGCGGCAGAACGGGCCATCCCCGGCATTCGCCGCGCTGTGCGGCTCAATTTGCCAGGCACACCGGTCACGTTTGCGTATTACACCCGACGGCCGTCTGGCATGGTGGGTGGCTTTCCCCAAACTTCGCTTTTCCAGGCGCGTGGCCCGGCGACCGGCATTCCCAATCTGTGGTTGGTGGGCGATTCGATTTTTCCCGGCCAATCCACCGCTGGTGTCACATTGGGCGGGATGCGGGTAGCGACGGCCGTGTTACAAAAATCAGGCAAGACCTGACTGGGTGCGGCCACGCCGGGAAATGGCGTCTACCAGCACCGCGGCCAGCAGCACCAGACCGGTGACCACAAATTTGACGCCTGCGCTCAGCCCTAACAAACCCATCCCATTGTTCACACCGGCAATAATCAATGCGCCGAGCAAGGCGCTAATCACTCGCCCGCGCCCGCCAAACAGACTGGTGCCGCCAATAACCGGCGCGGCAATAGAGATGAGCAGCAAGTCACCACCGCCAGCGGCGGTGTCTACCGAGCGCAGCCGCGAAGCCAGCACAATACCGCCCACCCCAGCCATCAGGCTGGAGAGCATAAAGACAGTCACACGAATCCGGGTGACGTTAATACCGGCGCGGCGGGCCGCTTCCATGTTGCCGCCAATGGCATAGACGTACCGCCCGAAGCGTGTCCGTGTAGCCAGAAAGGAGAAGAAAGTGAGCAAAATGAGCATGATGACGCCCACCAACGGCACGCCACGATCCAGGTTGCAGATGTGAATGACAACGGCCGTGACCGCCGTCACCAGCACAATCTCCGTCACAATGATCACAACCGGCGTAGTGGATACCCCCCGTTTCCGCCGTGACACCCAACGCGAGATGCGCCCCACCGCAAAAAACACAACTATGGCGAAACCTACCAGCCAACTGGCATTAACCGACAGCGTCATATCATTCACCACCAACTCTTTAGGTAAAAAATAGTTGGCAATGTTCACGATGACCTGATCCTGAATGATAACGGTGCCGCCAGCACCAATTAAAATCAAAACAACGCCATTCCACACCAGCAGCCCCGCCAATGTCACCACAAACGAAGGCAATTGGAACCGGGTAATAATAAGCCCTTGTATCACCCCAATCAGCGCCACCAACAATAGCGCCACCACCATTGCTACCCACCACGACCAGGGTTCCACAAAACCCAGTCGCTCCATTATCTGACCAACGCCTGAAATCCCCGTCGGGCCGCGCAATAACAAAGCTAATAGCACGGCGGCTACTGCACTGACATATCCAATGGAAAGGTCAATCTCCCCTAGCAGCAGCACAAAAACCACGCCAATCGCAATCACGGTAATGCCCGCCATTTGCACAATCAGGTTAACAAAATTGCGTGGCGTCAGGAAATTTTCATTGAGGGATTGGAAAATGATGGTAATGAGAACCAGCCCCAAAATAATGGGAATAGCACCCAAATCGCCAGACCGCAGCCGCCGGAAATAGGCACGGGCATAATCCCCTAGCGACTGTGATTGTGCTTGTTGCATCATCGAACGTTCGGTTGGTGTAGGCAAATTGGTTTCGCTCATACGGACATCATCCCTGGTACATGCTCCAGTTTACCGGCGGTAATAGCATGGACAACTTCTTGTTGATTGGTTTCGGCCGTTTTATACACATTTACGCACTGCCCCAGACGCAGCACAGTAATACGGTCGGCCACTTCAAAAATGTCGTGCAGGTTATGGGAAATGATAACAACGGCCAACCCCTTATCCGCCAGACGACGCACCAGGTCTAGCACCTGCCGCGTCTGCGCCACGCCCAACGCTGCCGTCGGTTCGTCCAAAATCACCAGCCGCGAATTCCACATCACGGCTTTAGCGACGGCGATAGCCTGCCGCTGCCCGCCCGAAAGTTCGGCAACGGCCTGCCGCACCGAACGAACGGTCGTCACGGAAAGAGAGTCTAACGTTTTGAGGGCAGATTCTTCCATGGCCGCTTCATCCAGGCGAAACGGCCGTTGCAACACCTCCCGCCCCAGAAACATATTCGCCACCACGTCCAGATTGTCGGCCAGGGCCAGGTCTTGATACACCACCTCAATCCCCAGGTGGGCGGCATCGCGGGGGCTGTGAATATGAACAGCCTGTCCATCAAACAACACTTCCCCCTCGTCAAATTTATAAATCCCGGCGATTCCCTTGATAAGTGTAGATTTGCCTGCTCCGTTGTCCCCCACCAGCGCCATGACCTCTCCCACGCACGTTTCAAAATCCACTCTGGTCAATGCCTGGACAGCGCCAAAACTTTTGGACACACCTCTTAGCTGCAAAATAGGCACGCCGTTTTCTGCCATGAAGTCACCTTTTCCTCAGTTGCCGGTTTCCATCCTGTCTGGAGAGGCTGGCTCTGACCAGCCTCCCCAGACAAATTATATGGCGAGTTAACCTGTTTTCAAAACAGGCCAACTGCCCACTTGTCTACGGACAATACTGCTCAAACTCACCCACACAAATCTCTTCCCAGGTGCGGAAACCATCGGCAATCACCGTCTCTTCGATGTTGTCTTTCGTTACCGCCAGGGGGGTCAATTTGATAAACGGAATGTCGTTGGTGCCGTTGTTGAGCGTGTCGCTGGTCAAAGTGGAGACATCTTCACCACAGAGGAGCGCCACGGCCGCAGCGGACGCCGCGTCCGCCTCCAACTGGATCGGCTTGTAGACCGTCATCGTCTGCCAACCGGAGAGGATGTTC
>CAYXUZ010000007.1:0-22824 GCA_964467705.1 uncultured Ardenticatenaceae bacterium
CAAACACCCCTGAGCCGACAGATACTCCAGCCGCTACCAATACACCAATACCCACAAACACACCCGCTGCTTCAGCCACACCACGCCCCCCCGTTGCCACCGCCACCCCGGAGGCCACCGCTACCAGCGAGGTAGAAGCCACACCGGAGTTCATTACGATTTATTACATCTCCAACCCCAACGACATTTTAGGTGTTTTCCCGGTGAAACCATTTGATGCCGATGAACTGCGCCAGCAAATGAACACCATT
Source organism: uncultured Ardenticatenaceae bacterium (assembly GCA_964467705.1). GTDB lineage: Bacteria > Chloroflexota > Anaerolineae > Promineifilales > Promineifilaceae > CAADGU01. Next base: position 252 of record CAYXUZ010000007.1, read on the forward strand.
CAATTTGCACTGAACACGATGCGCTCAAACCTGGATGCTGCCAAAGCAGGGGACGCCGCGGCCTGCGCCAATTACGTCAGCGCCTATAACAATATCTTGTATTCCGGCATCTTCTTTGAGCCGGTACCCCCAGATTGGCAAGATATTGACTATATTTACTTTTTGTCCTTCATCTACGCACTGGATCGCACCCGCCCGGCCTATTTGGCTTGTGTGGATGGTGGCGCTATGGGTGATTTTAACTATGGGCTGGCTTATACAGCCATTGAAGATACGTTGAGCATTCTCAACCCGGCCATTATTAGCGCCAATTCTCGGTAAACAAAAAGGGGAGGGACACGGCCGTGTCCCCCCCCTTTTACCCACCGACAAACTTCACTTTATACCCAAGCGCACCTAAAGCCGCCGCCACTTTGTCGCGGTGATCCCCCTGAATTTCGATAGTTTCCTCTTTGATTGCGCCGCCCACACCGCAGCTTTTTTTCAGACTGGTAGCCAGCACCTTTCTGTCTTCCGGCGTGAGTTGCAAATTCATCACCACCGTCACCGTCTTGCCCCCCCGCCCCTTCTTTTCGCGGCGAATGTGTGCCGTTTGTTCCGATGGGGGCAAACTTTTGGGCTTGGGGCAGCGACAGGGGTAACTGCCACAGCGTTCACACCGTTTGGCAAAGGCTGAATCCGTCGAATACACGATATTGCGTTTCCATTGGGACATAAAACGGGTTATCTCCGAAATACACAAGGCCCAATCTTGACCCTGTAATGTCACCATATTGACACCAGCTTGTTGCTGTATTACAATAAGTTCGTACTTCCTCCTCTCAATACCGATGGTCTGAACAGCGGGTTCAGGGCAGAGGCAAAATGGGAGATGGGCGGGGTCAAGGGGTTGCCCCGCCCTCCTGTTTTTTATAACCACGTTTGCCGAAGCAGATGGAGCCAATTCCCACCCAAGATATTCTCAATGTCCGTTGATGTGTAGCCCCGTTCTTTCAGTTTGTCGCCAATTTTGGGCAGGTCGGCCACCGAATGCAGTTCGGCGGGAATATCGGCCGCGCCAAAACCGCCATCCAGATCACTGCCGATGCCTACATGCGCCGCGCTGCCCGTTAGCTGGCAAATGTGGTCAACGTGGGCGACCACGTGATCGAGTGTCACCAATTCTTTTGGCTCGCCACGACGATGCCCTGCCTTCAAAAAGGAGTTGTTGAGGACCACGCCGATGACCCCCTGGCGCTCGCCGATGAGCCGGATTTGGGTGTCGCTAAGCTGGCGTTCGCCGGGCACAAGGGCGCGGGTGTTACTGTGGGTGGCGACGACCGCGCCGGGGTAGCTGTCCAGCGCTTCCAGCGATGCTTTTTCGCTCATGTGTGTCAAATCAAGGATGAAGCCAAATTGGGCCATGACTTCGAGCAATTGGCGACCTTCGTCTGTTAACCCATGTCGGCTGCCTCGCCAGGCGCCGGAGGCGTAACGGGTGTCGTCCCAGGCCAGGCCAATCAGGCGCACACCGCGCTGATACCATAATTCGGCTTCTTCCGGTTCCTGGATGGGGTCGGCCCCTTCCATAAGGGGGACGATGCCGAGCAGGTGGTTATCTGTGGCAAAACTAGCGACGACTTCCTCCAGGCTGGCGGTGTCTGTTACCAGGCGGATGTGGGGCTGTTCATCGGCCAGGCGGTGGTAGTAATCGAGTTGGGCCATGCCCTGGCGGTGCGCTTCGGCGGCGCCCTTGTAGCCAACTTTGGTGCCGATGCCGGCCAACGGACTGGCAGCGGGCATGACGAAGATGGTACCAAAAACCAGACCGACGTTGCCTTTTTGCAGTTCGGGCAGGGTGACGGTGGCGATGCCATTGCGGCTTTGCCCTTTTTCGGCGGTGCGAATGGCGGCCAGGGGTTGGGCCTGGTCACGGCCGTGTTCCAACAGGTTATAAGCCAGGTCAAGGTGGGCGTCTACAATCATGGTCGTTCTCAAGTGCGGATTAACTCGCGTAACCGCCGCAAATTTTCCACATCCATGTCCATTTCGTTGCCGTCGGCATCTTTTTCCGTTTTCGGCGTTTCCAGGTGGGCGGCATGGTTTTGCCATCGGGGATCGTTCACAAAGTTGGCAAACCCTTCGCGGCCAATGTGCCCATCGCCAATATGTTCGTGTCGGTCTTTGCGCGAACCAAGCTCATGCTGGCTGTCATTAAAATGGAAACATTTGATCCAATCCAGCCCAATCACCCGGTCAAACTCGGCCATCGTTTGGGTGTAGGCGGCCGGGGTGCGAATATCATATCCGGCAGCAAAGACGTGGCAGGTGTCAAAACAGACGCCTAATCGTTCGTGGCGATCCGCCCCGTCTAGCATAGCGGCCAGATGCTCAAAGGCACGGCCGAGGTTGGTGCCCTGCCCGGCCATCGTTTCCAGACAAACGGTGACCTGGGGGGCGGATACGGCCGTGTCCACCACCAATCGCCGCAACGCCCGAACAATCTGAGCAATCCCCGTCTGCTCGTCACCTTCCATGTAGGAACCAGGATGGAAGGTGAGCAAGGGGATGCCAAACGCAGCGGCCCGTTCTACCTCATCACGCAATGCCTGGTATGATTTTTCCCACAACGCTTCGTCCGGAGAGGCCACGTTGATCAGGTAGCTGGCATGGACGGCGACGGGGAAGATGTGGCTGTATTGGGCCTGTGCCTGCCGGTACTTTTCCTCGTCTTCGGCCGTGATCGGTTTGGCTGCCCATTGCCGGTTGCTTTTGGTAAAGACCAGCATGGAGTCGCAGCCGGCGTCGTGACCTCGTTTGAATGCTTCGTGCAGCCCACCGGCTGCGCTCATGTGTGCGCCTAATCGCATATGTTCTCCTATGCAGCGCGATTTGGAAAATCGCGTTACCTATCGTATTCCAACGGCCGTTCCCCTCCCAAATACCCGATTGTCTCCGCGCCGTCCAGTGAATAAATGCCATCGCCGACTAATCGCCACATGCGGTTTCCGGCCATGTCCAAAATGTATTCCCCTTCTATATATCCGGTCAGTTCGCCATCCAGAGTATACACATGGTGACCCTGCACATAAGCAAACTGTTCCCCTTTGCGATCTACGATACCGCGCATGATATTCCCCCTTGTTGGTGATGCGTGACGGCCGTCACACATCACTCCACAGGTACTGTAAAAGTTGCCATGATGTTGTCTTGCCCGTCGAGTAATGTCACCAGTTCGCCTGGTTCCCAGACTGGCTCAGAAAGGCCCCAGAAAATATCTGTGGCCCCATCGCGGCCGACGGCCGTGTGAAAAAGGATGCCCGCGCCATCACCGAAGAGTGTGACTTGTTTGAAGGTGTAGATGTGATTTTGCAGGTCTACAATTTTCCAGTCCAGCAAGGCGATGGGGCTGCTGCCACTGTTAACAATTTGTACGGCTTCATTCTCCAGGTCGCCGGGGGCGATGACGGCCGTAATCCCCACCATCGCCGCACTCCCTTCTGTCACCGTGATGGTGGCGGCCGGGATGGGCGTGGGCGAGACGACCGGTGTGGGTTCGGGCGGCGGTGGAGTAGCGGTTGCCAATCCACCTATCGGAATGATTAATTGGTCGCCCACTGACAAGAAGTTGGGGTTTGCCAGATTGTTGGCGGCAATAATATCCTCCATCGGCACATCGTAAATCTGGGCGATAGTTGCCAGTGTGTCACCCGCGTTCACCACATGCACCGGTGGGCCTTCCGGTTCTGGCGTGGGTTCCGGCGTATTGGTGGCGGCGGAAATAAACGCGGAAGAGGTGGGGGTGGTGAAGGTGGCTGGTTCTCCCAAAAATACAAGATCGCCAGCACCACCACCGCCGACACGATCACGTTAATCAGGATAAATGGCAACATGCGTCGAGCAGACATTCGTTTCTCCTGCCGGATATTGTACCAGACCTCGTAAGACCGAACAGGTTTTAATGACGATAAGCAATTCGATCTGGCAATAGAAAGATGGCATTCCGAACGAAGTCTTCGGAGTGAGGAATCCCTGCGGTCCGGTCATTTGAGATGAAAGGGATTCCTCGGAAGACCTCGGAATGACAATTGCTGGATTAGCGTCCATGTGGATGATCCTTCAATCCATCTGGATAATCCTTCAATCCACCTGGATGATCCCTCAATCCGCTCCGGTCTGGTTGTTATTTGGAAACTGCCATAAATTGTGGAAAATAAGGGGGACTTCACCATTAGAGGCAACCGGTATGGCCGAGCAACGCAAAATACTTTTTCTCAGCGCCGAAGTAGCTCCTTTTGCCAAAACAGGCGGTTTGGGCGATGTGGGCGGTTCGCTGCCCAAAGCATTACACGCCCTGGGCCATGATGTGCGTGTGGTGATGCCCGCCTACAAGAAAATTGAGGATGGCTACCCCGGCGTGTCGCCTATGCCCGGCTTGCTGCATGTGCCCACCGGGTCTGGTTATTTGCCGGTGGGGGTGTTTGGTGGCAAATTGCCCAACAGTGAAGTGCCTGTCTATTTTATTGCCGAACAAAATTTGTTTAACCGGCCGAACATTTATGGCTACAGCGATGACCCCTATCGTTTTGCCTTTTTCAGCCGGGCGGCGCTGGAACTGACGTTGGCGCTGGAGTGGAAGCCGGATATTGTCCATGCCCATGACTGGCACACGGCCCCGGCCATCACCTGGTTAGCGACGGCCGGGCAGGGCGACGGCCGTTTCCGGGACATCGCCACCGTCTTCACCATCCACAACCTGGCCCACCAGGGGCGCACCAACTGGCACATCTTCGACTACCTGGGCATCCAGACCCACGCTATGGCCGAAGAAGGGTACGGCGAGGTGAACTTTATGGCGCGGGGTATTTACCACGCCACGATGGTCAATACCGTCAGCCCCACCTATGCCCGCGAAATGATGACCCCGGACGGCGGCGCAGGGTTGCACAACCTGCTGCGCCACCGTCATTATGATGTGCATGGCATTTTAAATGGGCTGGACTATGACGAGTGGGATCCGGGGGGCGACGGCCGTATTGCCGCCCATTACAACGCCGACCATCTGGAAGCCCGCCTCCACAACCGCCGCGCCCTGCAAGCCCGCGCCGACCTGCCCATCCGCGATGATATTCCCCTGGTAGCGATGGTCTCCCGCCTGGACTGGCAAAAGGGTCTGGACATCACCGGGCACGTCATTCACCTGTTGATGAATGGCTTTGCCGGTGACGCCCAGTTTATCGTCCTGGGCACGGGGGCAGCGGAGTATGAAGGCATGTTTGCCCAACTGGCTTATTACCACAAGGGTAAAATGACGGCCATTCTGAACTACAGTGCCGGTTTTGCCCCGCTCATTTATGCCGGGAGCGATATGTTCATCATGCCCTCTCGCTTTGAGCCGTGTGGTTTGGGGCAGCTTATTGCCATGCGTTACGGCAGCGTGCCTGTTGTCCGCGCTACCGGCGGGCTGGTAGACACGGTGATTGAGGGGCATACAGGATTCACCTTTCAGGGTTACAGCGCCGAAGCGTTCTGGCAGGCAATGCAGCGGGCGATTTATGTGTATAACGTAGACCGCCCCCGCTGGCAGCAAATTCAGCACAATGGCATGGTGGCCGACTTTTCCTGGCGCCGCTCGGCGCTGAGTTACCAGCAGCTTTATGAATGGGCGATTGCCCGGACTTTTTCGTGATGCGTGATGCGTGATGCGTGAGGAATTCACGCATCACGCATCACGCATCACCGCTCACGAGGAAACATGCGATTCAAACGTGCCGCAGGTGTATTGTTACATCCCACTTCTTTGCCCAGCCGGTATGGGATTGGTGATTTTGGGCAGTCGGCGTATCGGTTTGTGGATTTTCTGATTGAAAGTAAACAGGCGCTCTGGCAAACGCTGCCGTTGGGGCCTACGGGGTATGGCGATTCGCCGTATCAATGTTTTTCGGCGTTTGCCGGAAATCCGCTGCTCATCAGCCCGGATAAACTGGTGGAGGAGGGGTATTTGCCGGCAACGGCCGTGACCACTGTTCCCCCTTTCCCCAACCATCAGGTAGATTATGGCCCCGTCATCACCTACAAGATGAATTTGTTGCGGCAGGCATTTACCCATTTTCGAAATTATGGTACGGTCGTGCAGCAGACATTCCTGGCCGAATTTAGCCAGGAACAGGCATACTGGCTGGACGATTTTGCCCTGTTTATGGCCTTGAAAAACCAGTTTGCTCACCAGGACGGCGGCGTTTGGAACACCTGGCCGCAAGCCATTGCCCTGCGTAAACCAAAGGCAATGAAAGAGTGGGGTAAGAAGCTGGCCGATGAGGTGGCGCTGCACAAATTCCTGCAATTCCTCTTCTTCAAACAATGGCTGGAACTGAAAGCGTATGCCAACATTCGCGGCATTCAGATTATCGGCGATCTGCCCATTTTTGTGGCGTATGATAGCGCCGATGTGTGGGCCAACCCCGACCTCTTTTTTCTGGACGAGGCGGGGCAGCCGACCGTGATCGCCGGGGTGCCACCGGATTATTTTAGCGAGACAGGGCAGCGGTGGGGCAATCCGCTTTATCGGTGGGACAGGATGGAGGCGGATGGCTACGCCTGGTGGGAAAAGCGGCTGGACATGAGCTTTGTGCAGGCGGATATTGTGCGTATTGACCATTTCCGGGGGTTTGATGCCTATTGGGAGATTCCGGCGAGTGAGCCGACGGCCGTTGTCGGCCGTTGGGTGCACGGGCCGGGTGCGCCATTCTTCCGTACCTTGCAAGAAAAATTGGGGGAACTGCCGCTGATTGCGGAGGATTTGGGGGTGATCACGCCAGAAGTGGAAGCGCTGCGGGATGAGTTTAATTTCCCCGGCATGAAAATTTTGCAGTTTGGCTTTGGCGGAGAGCGCAACAGCAACTTTTTGCCCCACAATTTTGACCGTAACTGTGTGGTGTATACCGGAACTCATGATAATGAGACAACGGTAGGCTGGTATCTCAATGCCAGCCAGCATGAACAAGACCATGTACGGCGATATATGGCGGTGAATGGGCACGATATTGCCTGGGACATGATCCGGCTGGCGCATGGTTCGGTGGCGAACACGGCCGTGATCCCCATGCAAGACCTGCTCAGTCTGGGCAATGAAGCGCGCATGAACTTTCCGGGCAAGGTAGGCGGCTACTGGCGCTGGCGTTTCCGCGCCGACGTGCTCAGCGATCACCTGGTTTATCGCCTGCGCGAGATTACGGAACTGTACGGCCGTGCCCCCGGCCAGCAGCAAGCCACCAAGGTTGAGGCCATTATTGCCGAAAAAGCATAAATGCAGACTTTTGCCACCCGCTTGTATTTGTTCACGTACATAATGGCATGTCTCTTGATGAATTTGCAGCGATCAATAGTCAGCTTATTGAAACACAAAAGGCCTTAATTGAGCGGGAGCGCATCCTGTCAATCATGCAATCAATTGATGCCCAATTGACTGTAGAACGTTGCAAACTGTCAGAGTTGACGACAAAAAAACAACAGGAAAAGCAGGATGTTCAAGAATTGGAAGGAAAAACAGTCAAGTCTGTTTATTACACTCTCCTGCGAAGCCACAAAGAACATCTCACCAAAGAAACAAGCGAATATCTTGAGGCCAAACTGGCCGTTGAAGAATGTCAGATAAAAATCGGCAGCTTAAGAGACTATCTGACAGACCTGGAAGAACAACTTGTCGGTTTAGCTGATCATGATGAATTGCTGGAAGCCCTGCAACAATCACAACAAATGCTAATTTCTCAACTCGATAAACCAGAAGCCCGGCGGCTGGTGAGTATTACCGAGGAATTGCCGACTCACCTCGCCCTGCACAAAGAGTTTTCAGAGGCATATGAGGTAGGGCAACATGCTCTGGTGGCAATGACCAATGTGATCAATATATTGGTAAACGGCAAAAATTTTTGGGGACATTGGAGTAAAACAACTTCGCTTTCGGGGAGCCATGACCCAATTGACGAAGCCATTGAGTTATCTCTCAAAACCCAATCGCTGCTTGATAAATTCCAGCAAGAATTGATGGATATTTCACAGCATTTTTGGGACGTGCCCAGAATAAACACGCCAAAAGACTCAAACTCGGTTACTTTTATGTTCTACCATTTCAGAGGATTTGGCAGAAGTAGTTTTACCGATCTAGAGGTTCAATCTCGAATCAAAAAATGGTTGAGCCATTTGCAACGATTGAAGAGAAGATTGAACTCTAAAGTGGGTTTGTTGGAAGTTGAACTGGCAATTATGGAGAGGAACATTGATAGGCTAAAAACCGAAAAACAAACAATAATCGCTCAACTTTGGCATGATGCCAGTTTTACAAAATCTTGAGTAACCATAGGCCCCAAAATTCGTAAAACAGCCACCTCACGGCTCAAAAAATTCCCGCATTTCCTCGGCCGTCAGGTGGCCCGTGTTTTGGAAGATGAGGAGCAGGGGTTGGTCGTAGACGGTGAAACTCTCGTCGGCGCGGCCCAGGTTGAGGGTGGAGTGAGCGGTTAAGAGCGTGTTGACTTCATTGGGGGCAGTCAAGCCTGGCCAGCCAAACCGATCCGCGTAGAGGCGAATGCCAAACAGGGTGGGCATGCGCGTGGTAACGTAGACAGGTTCGGAGCCGTCAAACAGGAGTTGGTGGTATTGGCCAGACAGGGGGTATCGGTCTGGCAGCCGGGGAGCGACGCCATACACCCGATTGGACATGATGGTCAGATAATCACCCACGGCCAGCCGGGCCAGGTTTTGTTCCAGCTTGGCCTCATTGTCTTTTTCATCAGCGCCGGTGAGCCAGGTCAATTCTTCGTTCTGGTATTCGCTGCGGAAGCGGGGCACACCATCCAACAACATGGTGGACGGCAAGGCGTCATCCCACTGTTCACTGAGGATGAGCGCGCCGGGGGGGATGTTTTCATACACCCAGGCGGAACCGGCCAGCCAGGGGTGTGGTTGACGGTACAGATTGACAAAACTAAGGGCGTAGAGGGTGGTGGCGAGCAACACGGCCGTGACCGCCCCCCATCGCCCCCACCGCCAGCGAATACTCAACAACAGCGCGGCCGCATACAGCATCAAAAACGGGGTGATCGGCTGCAAATAGCGCATGAACTTGACATGGAAGGAGCCGGTGAGCAGGAAGTAGGGGATGACCCAAGAAAGAAGGACAAGATTGGAGATTGGAGGTTGGAGATTGAAGATTTTGGATGAATTGTCAGGTCTTGCCATCCAACTCTTACCCACGCGCCAGATTTCCCAGGCTAGCCCGGCAAAGGCGGCCAGCCCCAGGAGTAAGCCCATGCCCCAGCGCAGTTGCATTTCGATGAAGTAGAGGTAGGGCCAGGTGTTGGTGTACTGCCGGGTGAAGGTCACATCGCTGCGGCCGCGCACCATCGCGCCCTGGGTCACGATGTCTTGCAGGTAGCAGGAGCGCCAATCGAGTGTGGGAATGGTGAGGGGGCCAACGGCCGTCGCCGACGTTACCACCTCACACGTCAAATCCAACACGGCAAAGGGGTTAGTGAAAAAAAACGTCGCACCAGAAATGAACACGGCCGTGACCAGCCACCGCAACCACTGTTCACCAACCGTCACATAAATTGTCAGCGCGAGTGGCAGGAGGAGGAGTACGGCCGTGAACTTTGACCCGATAGCCAGACCGACGCTGATGGCGGCGAGTGCTAGGTAAAGAGGTAATCGGTAATCGGTGATCGGTAATCGGTGATGCGTGATGCGTGATTCATCACCTGACACTTGACACCTGACACTTGACACCATGAAGAACAGCGACGCGACGATGAAGAAGGTGAGATAAGGATCGGAGATGAAAAAGTGGGCGAGCTGGATGTGCATGACGTTGAGGGCCAGGAAGGCGGCCGCAAGCAGGCCAACCGGGGCGTTGTACAGCCGTTTGCCCAACAGGTACACAAGGAAAACGGTGGCGGTGTCAAAAAGGGCGGTGAGGGCGCGGGACACGGCCGTGAGATGCCGAAACTCTATCGCCTCCATCCCATTCAATAAGTCGCGGGTAAACAGCCAATCGGCCGGGAACAAGGGGGCCAACGCCGGGCCAATACCTTCTACCAACCGGGTTGCCGCCACGCCCAAATACAACGGCAAATGCCCATAGGCAAAATCCCGATGTTGGTCTTGCTCTACCACAATACCTTCGCTGGCAGCATCCGGCGGCCAGTAAAAGGGGTTGAAAGTGGATTCGGTGGGGCTGAGCGCCGTGTGCCAATTGGTGGGGAATTCGATGGTGGTAGCCACCCAGGTGATGTACCGTTCGTCGGGGTGGTAATGCTGGTAATCATCCCAATCAATGCCCGTTAGTCGTAAGGACACGGCCGTGAGCAAAATAATGACCAGCAATACTCGTTCCTGCCAGAGTTTCATGTTGAGATCAGGAAACTGGGAAATTAGGAGATAAAATCAATCTCTCAATCTCTTAACTTCCCAGTCTCTTCATAAACAAAAAAGGCTGGAACCATTGTCCAGCCTTTTCTTGTTTTGCCAAAATAGACGAGGGGATTACTCCTCTTCTCGTTTGCCCTTTTCCACTACTTCCACGCTTTCCACCGAGGTCATTTCGGCTTCCTCTGCTTCAGCGGCTTCGGCAGTCTGATTGTACTCAAAGTGGGCCACGGCCGTTTCCGGGTCATCCAACACTTTTACCCCCTTCGGCAGCCGCAAATCACTCAAATAAATCACATCATCCGCGCCTGCGATACCCGCCATATCCACCTCAATTTCAGATACCAGGTCGCCCGGTAAACATTCAATTTCCACCGATTGCACCAAAAGCACCACCGTGCCCAATGCCTTCAAAGCCTCGCTGATTTCGCCCACCAAGACCAACTCTGCTTCGGAGGTAATGGTTTCGGCCATGTTAACTTCCATAAAGTCCACATGAATCAGATCGCCCCGTGTGGGATGTTGCTGGATTTCCCGCGCCAATACTGTCCGGGCGCTGCCCTGAACTTCAATATCAATGAGGTGGCTGGTACTGGCCTGGCGCAGCACCCGGCGCAATGATTTATTTTCCAATTGAATGGAGATCGGCTCCCGCTGCCCGTAGATAATAGCCGGAATCATCCCGGCCCGGCGCAGTTGTTTCACTTGTTTCCCAGTGATAGTGCGCGGTTCCGCTGTAATGGTGAATTTTTCAGACATCTCGACAATCCTCAATTAAAGACCCTAAGAGTTTTGAAAACCCTTAGGGTCTGCGTTCATTATTAAACGAAAAACTTGTTTGCAGCCGGGCAAACAAGCGGGGGAAGTATATCAGTTTGTGGCAAATCGTCAATCGTCATCTTTGACGCCTTGACGTGAAGTTTCTTGCAGGGTAAAACAACGTTTGGAGGCAGATGACTATACCATGAGTGACAATGTAACCAATTATTATCAAACTGTGCAAACAAGGGGCAGTTTGCGGACCCCAGACCATGCCCGGCGCTGGAGTACGGCCGTACTCAAAACCCTCGGCGTCAATTTAGACCGTAAAACGAAAAAGAAGCTGGCCAAAGCGTTGCCTGAAGAGTTGGGGAATGACCTCAAACGACTGTTTTGGCTGGTGCATTTCCGTAACAAAAACATGACCAAACAGGAATTCCAGTTTGAGGTTTCCAAACGCAGCGGCAACAGCGACTGGCAATTTGCCAAAATTCCCGTCACGGCCGTGTTCCATGGCGTTAAAGCGTTAATTGACAATGATACCAACCAGGCCGTCGCCAATTCGCTGGCCCCTGACGTGCGTGACCTGTGGCAGCAGGCATGATTTCTGTAGGGGCGAGGCAGTTGGGGAAGAAATGGTTTAGCAAGACAAGGCTATTCCCAACTGCCTCGCCCCTCCTCATTTTTATCCTCTTCCTATTTGCTTGCAGCCAACCCCCGGCCGTTACCCAAAGCCAGCAGCCCATTCAGGTGCAACTGACGGCCGACGGCCAGACCTTTAACCTGACAAGCAATGCCGCTACCGTGCGCGAACTGCTGGCCGAAGCGGGCCTTGAATTGGGGGAACTGGATGAGGTAGATCCGCCGTTGTTCACGCCATTGACGGAGGGCACGGCCGTGACCGTTGTCCGTGTCGCCGAAGAAATCCAGGTCATCACCGAAAGCATCCCCTACGAACGTACCTACGTACGCACTGACACCATGACGGCCGATGATGCCCCCCAAATTGTGCAGCCCGGCAGCCCAGGCCAGCGCGAAGTTACCATTCGCCTGCTCTTCCGCGACGGGCTGGAATCCTCGCGCATCCGCACCAACGAAGCCATCCTGGTAGAACCTCAGGATGAAGTGGTGTTGATTGGTATTGGCGCCAGCCGAGGCATTGCCTATTTTCCCGGTTTACTGGCTTACATCAGTGGCGGCGCGCCCGTTCTCATGCGTGGCAGCACGGCCGTGCCGGAACAACTGGCGCTGGATGGACAACTGGACGGCCGTGTCTTTGCTCTCTCTCCCGACGCTACCCAATTGCTCTATACGCAAGTCAATACTATTACCAACAGCTTTAACAACCAGCTATGGCTGGTAGGCGTGGAACCGGGCGCCGTCCCCGTAGATTTGGGCATAGACAATGTGCTTTGGGCCGGTTGGAATCCAGTTGTAACCGACACACTGCAAATAGCCTACACCACTGCGGTTGCCAGTGCCCAACCACCCGGTTGGGAAGCTAACAACGATCTCTGGCTGTTGACCATGCCCTTCACCGACACCACCGCTTTCACCACCACCCAAATTATAGATGCCTACCCCGCGCTCAATGGTTGGTGGGGGGGGAATTATGCCTGGTCGCCCAACGGCCGTACCCTGGCCTACAGTTTTGCCAATGAGGTAGGGTTGATTGATACGCACTCGCCCGCTCCTAATGAGAACCGGCTGGTCTTGCAGCAGTTCATCCCCTACAACACCCGCGCCGATTGGGTTTGGGTACCCTCGCTTACCTGGTCGCCAGACGGCCGTTTCCTGGCCTTTACCCAACACAACGGCGCGGACGAACAGGCGATGCAGTTTGATAACCAGGTGGTGGGCATCAGTGTGCCCGTCGCCGCCCAATTTGTAGAGCAGGCGGGCATGTGGGGGCATATGCACTGGTCGCCGGACAACGAACACATTGCCTACTTACGCACCGCCGATCCGCTGGACAGTCTGCGCAGCAACTACACGCTCTGGCTGATGGATGTGGATGGCAGCAACGGCCGTCAAATTTACCCGCCCCCTGGCGAAAACAGCCGTTTCTCCCGCGATCAATCCTTCATGGCTTGGGGACCGGACGGGCAAAACATCGCCTTCATCTTTGAGGACGACCTCTTTGTTCTCAATCTGGCCGACGGCAGCGCCACCCGCGTTACCCAGGATGACACCTACGATAGTCACCCCACCTGGGCTCCATACGGTACAGTTACCATTCAGCCATCCCCTGATACCTCCCCACCACGTCGTGGTGGATAATTACCTTTGCCCGGCTAATTCAAAACCACACAAAGCATTACAAACCACTCCTTATTGCGCCAATTGGTTGAAATACGAAACCATATTACCTATAATTGGATTATTATTGCAACCTGATTCGCAAAAGTGGTAATAAAATGGAAATTGAACTGGATGATGTTGATCGGGCCTTGTTGGCTTCGCTCCAAGAAGATGCCCGCATCACCAATACTGAATTAGCCCGTCGTGTTGAACTGTCTCCCCCTGGCCTGCAAAAACGACTGAAAAAGCTGGAAGATGCCGGCGTGATTGCCCAATATGTGACCCTGATCAATCGGGAGGCACTGGGTTTTGACATGCTCTGTTATGTGCAGGTGACGCTGCAACGGCATGAGCCAACGGCCGTGTCCAATTTCCGTGAAGCCGTCCAACATATGCCGGAAGTGCTGGAATGTTACCATCTGACGGGCGAATATGATTATCTGCTCAAAGTGATCCTGCGCAACCGCCGCCACCTGGAACAATTTTTACTGGAAACGCTGACCCCGGTGCCAGGCATGGACAAAATCCGCACCAGCCTGGTACTGAGCGAGATCAAAACGACAACGGCCGTGCCGCTCAACGGAGTAATTGAGTAATTGGGTAATTACGAAATTACCCAGTTACCCAATTACCCAATTACCTCCCATGATACTCACCCAAACCCCCGAACCTCATTTAGCCAACTGGACACACTCGATGCAACGTTCCGTGCTGCGGCAGATGATTGCCGTTGTGTCGCGCCCCGGCATTTTGTCTTTTGCCGGGGGGCTGCCCGACCCGGCACTCTTCCCGACGACCGATTACGCCGCCGCGCTCAGCCATGTGCTGGCCACCGATCCGAAGGCGCTGCAATATGGGATGCCCTACGCGCCACTCAAACAACACATTGTGAAGTTGATGGCGCTGCGCGGCGTGGCCTGCACGGAGGAGCAAATTTTCCTGACGACCGGGGCGCAGCAGGGGTTGGATGTGCTGGCGCGGCTGCTGCTTGATCCGGGCGGGGAAGTGATGTTTGAAGAACTGGTTTATACCGGGGCGCAGCAGGTGGTAGCCCCGTTTTTGCCTCGGATTCTGCCTGTTTCCACTGACCTGGTGGAGGGGATGAATGTGGATGAGGTAGAGGATTATCTGGTGGGTGGGGCACGGCCGTCTTTCATTTATGCCATTCCCGACGCGCACAACCCACTGGGTGTGAGCATGAGCCAGGAGCGGCGCGAACGGCTGGTCGAACTGGCGCTAACGTACAATGTGCCAATTATTGAAGATGATCCCTATGGGTTGTTGCAATATGGGGATTGGAGATCAGGAGATCAGGAGATTGAGAGATCCCAATCTCCCAATCTCCCAATCTCTCAATCTCTTCCCCTTCGCGCCCTCAACGACTCCCACGTCTTTTATCTTGGCTCTTTCTCCAAAATCATGGCGCCTTCATTGCGTCTGGGCTGGATTGTGGCCCCGGCGGCGCTGGTTGCCAAGATTGCAGTAGTAAAGGAAGCGGCCGATCTGGAATCGTCGGCGCTGACGCAGCGGGCGGTGGCGGCGTATCTGGACGCGGGCCATTTGCCAGGGCATCTGGCGCGGTTGCGGGAGGCATACGGCCGTCGCCGGGATGCCATGCTGGCCGCTCTGTACCGTTATTTCCCCGCCGAAGCACGCTGGACGGAGCCGCAAGGGGGCATGTTTATCTGGGTGGAGTTGCCGGAGGAGATGGATGCGGCACGGTTGCTGGACACGGCCGTGAACCAGGAAAACATCGCCTTCATCCCCGGCCACGCCTTCACCGTGCCCGGCCACCACATCCATAACTGTCTGCGCCTCAACTTCTCCAACTGCACGGAGGAGATGATTGAAGATGGAACTAAACGTTTAGCCAGAGTAATCAACAATTGTGAATAGTCAATTGTCAATGGTTAATGGTCATTGGTCATTGACAATTGCCTATTCAAAAGGAGTTCCCACGATGTCTGAAGATTTTTTACCCATTAAGGGCATGGATCACGTGGAGTTTTACGTGGGCAATGCCAAACAGGCCGCGCATTTTTACCGGACGGGGTTTGGTTTTACCAACACGGCCTACAGCGGGCTGGAAACGGGCAACCGTCAGACTGCCTCCTATGTGATGGAGCAAGGCAAAATCCGGCTGGTGCTGACGACCGCTCTGGGGCCAGACCATCCCGTCAGCCGCCACACGTATCTGCATGGGGATGGGGTGGCGGTGATCGCCATGGAAGTGCCCGATGCGGCCAGTGCGTATGCGGAATCTACCAAACGGGGGGCGACGGGGGCGATTGCGCCAACGGCCGTTGAAGACGACTACGGTGTTTTCCGTTACTCGGCTATTCGCTGTTATGGCGATACGATCATCAAGTTTGTAGACCGCACCGATTACAATGGGCCATTTGCGCCGGGGTATATGGCGCGGAATGGGGGGAATGAGCATCTAGGGGGGGACGGCCGTCAGGAAGACGGTCGCCGTCATAAAGGCGTCGGCCTGGCTTCCATTGACCACATGGTCGGTAATGTGGAACTGGGGGCGATGAACCGTTGGGTACAATTTTTCGCCCAGACCATGGGCTTTAGCCAGCTTTTGCATTTTGATGATAAAGACATCTCCACCGAATACTCCGCCCTCATGTCCAAAGTGATGCAAAACGGCAACGGCAAAGTGAAATTCCCCATCAATGAACCGGCCGAAGGCAAGAAGAAGTCCCAAATTCAAGAGTACCTGGATTACTACCACGGCCCTGGCGTGCAGCACATTGCCTGCACCACTGGTAACATCATTGAGACGGTGACGCAGTTACAGGCTAACGGCATTGAATTCCTGCGTGTGCCCACCACCTATTACGAGGTGCTGGAAGAGCGCGTGGGCAAAATCAACGAGCCGGTAGACAAACTGGCCGAGTTGGGCATCCTGGTAGACCGGGACGAAGAAGGGTACCTGTTGCAAATTTTCACCAAGCCAGTGGAAGATCGCCCCACCGTCTTTTATGAAATCATCGAACGCCACGGTTCACGTGGCTTTGGCAAAGGCAACTTCAAAGCCCTCTTCGAGTCCATCGAACGCGAACAGGCGTTGAGAGGCAATTTATAATTAACCACGGATGGGACGGATTGAACAGATAGGGACGGATGAAGAGATGTTGCATGAAGAGGTGACCGGCAAGATTCTCAAGGGTTTTTACGATGTGTATAACACGCTGGGGCATGGGTTTTTAGAAAAAGTGTATGAAAATGCCTTGAAGATTAAACTTGAAAGTATGGGGCTGATAGTAGAACAGCAAAAACCAATCAAGGTCTATTTTCAGGGGCAGTGTGTAGGTGAATATTTTGCTGATTTGCTGGTAAATGGTCTGGTGATCTTGGAATTAAAAGCTGCCCATACAATTTCTCCCGCACACGAATCACAACTTATGCACTACCTGAAAGCAACGGATATGGAAGTAGGCTTACTTTTAAACTTTGGCCTGGAACCTGAATTCAAGCGTTTGCTTTTTACCAATGACCGCAAACAAACAGCAAAAAAATCCGTTACGACCCGTCCCATCCGTTAAATCCGTGGTTAATTCCTGGAGGTCATATGACGTACTATTACAAGTTGGGTGAGATTCCGCAGAAGCGGCATGTGCAGTTTCGGCAGGGGGATGGCTCGTTGTACCATGAGGAGGTGATGGGGATTCATGGTTTTGCTGGGATTCAATCTATTTTATACCACATCTATCCGCCTACGGCCGTGCGCCGCATTGAAGCTGGCATTTCCACCTGTATTGAATATGTGGACGGGCATCCGTTGAAGCACCGCCACTTGAAATCTGCGCCGGCGCCGGTGGGGGGAGATGCGGTGAACGGCCGTGTCCCCCTCATGGGCAACAACGATGTTGTGCTCTACGTGGCCCGCCCCGATAAAGCAATGGATTACTGGTACAAATTTGCTCATGGCGACGACGTTCTCTTTATTCACGATGGTACGGGTGTGTTGGAAAGCCAGTTTGGGCTACTGCCGTATCGTCCCGGCGACTATCTGGTCATCCCCACCGGCGTCATCTGGCGGCTGTTGCCGGATGCCGGCGTTGAGCAGCGGATGTTAGTGGTGGAAAGCTACGGCCACGTCACCCCGCCCAAACGCTACATCAACAACTACGGCCAATTCCTAGAACATTCGCCTTACTGCGAACGGGACATTCGCACCCCGGAAAACCTGGTGACACACAATGAAAAGGGCGAGTTTGAAATTCGCGTCAAGGCGCGGAACATGACAACTCGATTCATCTATGACCACCACCCGCTGGATGTGGTGGGGTGGGACGGTCATCTCTGGCCCTTTGCCTTCAACATCGCCGATTTTGAACCGATTACCGGTCGTATTCACCAGCCGCCGCCTGTCCACCAGACCTTTGACGGCCCTGGCTACGTGTTATGCTCTTTCGTGCCCCGTTTGTTTGACTACCACCCGCAGGCCATCCCCGCCCCATACAACCATTCCAATGTGGACTCGGACGAAGTGCTGTATTACGTGGAGGGCAACTTCATGTCGCGTAAAGGAATTGAACGCGCTTCGCTGACCATTCATCCCAATGGCATCCCGCATGGCCCGCATCCGGGTACGTATGAAGGCTCCATTGGCAAGAAAGAGACGCACGAACTGGCAGTGATGGTA
The DNA here is from genome assembly GCA_964467705.1 of uncultured Ardenticatenaceae bacterium. Taxonomy (GTDB): domain Bacteria; phylum Chloroflexota; class Anaerolineae; order Promineifilales; family Promineifilaceae; genus CAADGU01. Next base: position 18,370 of record CAYXUZ010000007.1, read on the forward strand.
GATACCTTTCACCCGCTCAAACTGACCCGGCAGGCATTGGAAATGGAAGATACGGGTTATGCTTATAGTTGGATAGAGGGCTAGCTGTTAGCAGACATCCGATTTTTTTGAAAAAAATCGGATGTCTTTCGGACAAATTTTGTGCCTGAAACATTGTCTGTTATCTTTACGGCGTTGAAAATGAGATGGTGGGCAATGTGGCATGAGGACAGTTTTTAGTTTTTTGTTGTTGGCATTGATTATCTTCCTGATCGGCTTTTTGTGCCTGGCAGTGCTGATTGGCTGGTCGGTTGGGATGGGCTGGTTGCTCATCAGAATTGCCCCTTTCACCCTTTTTGAGGCTACGTTACTGGTCATGATCGCCTCCATTACTGTTGGATATGGCGCTATTAGAATCCTGACTGCAAATGTAAGGGATCTTACCGGGTCTTCCTCGGTCTCACCCTCTCTGGAAGATCAACCAGAGCCGATTCCGCCGCAAAGGTTTTATCAGTCAGAAGCTGAAAAGACGAACGAAGCCTGGTTTCGGTATGAAATGGCAAACGCTATTTATTGGGACTTTGACCAGGATGACGGTATTAACACTACCATGAATGACACGGAGATGAAGGAACTGGCGATTCGGCTGTCTGAGGTGTTGGTGGGGGCACTGAAGAGCCAAAAACCAAAACAAGGCCGGCCGGTACGAGTGACCGTGACGCAGTTGAAGAAGCAGATGGATAAGATGGGCCAACGGCCGTATGACGACGATATTATGCGCACGGCCGTGTCCGGTATTAACGAGATGTTTGACTATGACGAAGACCTGGCAGCTATTGCCCAGGTGCAAAACTGGGACGAAATGGCTGAAGATTGGTAAACAGCAATATGATCATCAACCCGCAAAACCTGCACCACAATGACCGTTATAAATTCATTATTGGTTCGGTTGTACCGCGCCCCATCGCCTGGGTCAGTACCATGAATAAGGAGGGGAAGCTGAATCTGGCACCGTTTAGTTTTTTCACGGCCGTCTCCTCTGACCCCATGACCCTGCTCTTCTGCCCCGGCTGGAGCAGCCACCGGGGGCGCATGAAAGATACCCTCTACAACATCCGTGAACTGCCCGAATTTGTGATCAACATCACCAACGAAGCGACCAAAGAGGCGATGAACCAGACGGCTACCGAATTTGAGGCGGATATTAACGAGTTTGAGTGGGCGGGGCTGACACCTGCCCCCAGTCAGGTGGTGCGTGTGCCCCGTGTGGCGGAATCCCCCATTGCCTTTGAATGCAAGTTACAGCAGATTGTGGTGGTGCATGAAGGGCCGGGTGGGGGCACGGCCGTGTTCGGCGAGGTGCAATCCATTTATGTGCGGGATGATGTGCTGGTCAACGGCCGTATCCTGCCTGAAGTCCTGCAACCCATCGGCCGTCTGGCCGGTTCCACCTACGCCCACATCAACAACCTGTTTGAAATGGAGCGTATTCCTCCACCGGAATAAGGAGGCAATTGGGTAATTACCCAACTGCCTCTTTATCCCCCTAAGGGATATTCAAACGATAAATCGTGTTTGGGAATTCCAGAGCGTAAAGATTCCCTTCATGGTCATCGCCAAAAGAACTGAGTAAATATCCGGTTCCAGAGAGTGTTCCAAGAAGCTCAGCTGAGGCTGTGCCGCCTGCATGGGTTAGCAGGAAAAGTTCCCTGGTGCAGGAATCGCCAAATAAGAACTGTGGCCCAGGCTGTTCAGCCCGGCGCAAGACATATCCCCCAATGACAGCACATCTGGGGTGGTGGGGATAATAGTAAAGCGGCAGATCACCAGTTCCCACCGAATTACATTGATCTTGAATGGGAAAACCAATAAATGTAGGCCCTTCCATGCAGGGCCAGCCGAAATTCCGCCCCCATTGACCATAAGGAATGAAGTTAATCTCCTCCCAGGTCAGATCATTGACATCCCCAATGTAAATATCACCGGTTAGGGGATCAAAATCAAAACGCCAGGGATTGCGCAAGCCTTTGGCAATGATGTGGGACGAGGCGGCCTGGCAGCTATTGGTAGGCAGGTTACTGATGTCTAAGCGGATAAGTTTCCCCTTGAATGAATCATCTTCTTGTGCTGCCAATAGCCCCCGGTCGTCGCCAATTCCCACATACAAACGGCCGTCCATTGGATGGATCTTCATTCCACCCCCATTGTGAACAGGATAATCCATGCGTATGGCAAAGATGCGGCAATCAGAATTGGGATCCGCTGTATTATTGGATGCGTGAAAACGCACAACCTGGAACCAACGCTCATTGGTATAACGTAAACCTGAGTAAGCCACATAGAAAAAGCCATTAGTAGCATAGTTGGGGTCAAACACTAGACTATAGAGTCCCTCTTCAGCCTCAGTCAGTACACGGTCACGAATGTCCAGAAAAACGGAGGTTTGCCCGTTTGGATGTAAAATTCCAACAGTGCCCTCTTTTTGCACCACAAACAAGCGATCATCACCGGCATGTGCGACCAATGTGGGGTTATTGAAGGCGTTTGTGTAAGGGTCAGTTAATGGGGGTGGCGGTAAGGGCACAGTGACCAGGGGCAAATAGGAATAATTGCTGCCGGTGGGGCTGTGTTCGCCTGTTTGGGCTACGGCCGTTGGCTGTATCAATAGAACCCCTATGGCTAACAAGGCAATGGTTATCACCAATAACAGTATAACCATACGCTGATACTTTTGATTTTGAATTCGTCTGCTCATATTTCCTCCAGGAAGTAAATTGTGGCTGACGGCCGTAGACCGGTGACATTTTGCCACACCTGCCGACGGCTCTTGCTCACTCAGCCCCAAGTTATACGGCCGTTATACCTGAAAAACAACCTGTTTTCATCTACAAAAGCCACCTATCCAAATTTCCAGGTATGACCCCACCATACCGCTAATATCCCAAACACCCTGCTCCATCTACAATCCATCGCATATCAATCTGTTTGTAGTTGGCGATTTATAGCTTTCTGACAGCTCTAAACGCCTAAGCCAATAGGAGAGTTTTTGAACATGAGCAAGGTACTTGTTGAACTATCAAATCAGTTTGCCGAAACGGCAAAAAATGCCGGGCAAGGTGTAGTGCGGGTGGAAGGTCGCCGTCGCATTCCTGCCAGCGGCATTGTTTGGGCTGCCGACGGTCTCATTATCACCGCCAGCCATGTGGTGGCACGGGATGAGGGCATCACTGTTGGCCTGGCTGATGACAGCAGCCTGTCGGCCACACTGGTTGGCCGTGACCCCAGTACCGACCTGGCGGTGTTGCGCGTAGACGCCACCCTGACCCCCTTAAGCGAAGCAAACAAACAAGAAGTGGCCGTTGGTAATCTGGTGTTGGCGTTGGCTCGGCCCGGACGCAATATACAGGTTGCCTGGGGCATCATCAGTGCCCTGGAAGATAGCTGGCGCACCGGCGGGGGCGGCTTGATTGATCGGTATGTGCAGAGTGACCTGGTGATGTATCCTGGTTTCTCTGGCGGCCCGCTGGTCGGGGCTGATGGCGCATTGATTGGCCTGAATACGTCGGCTCTGGCGCGGGGGGTGAACGTAACAATACCAACGGTGACACTGGCGCGAGTGGCTGATATGTTGTTGGCACACGGCCGTATCCGGCGTGGTTATCTGGGTGTCAGCACCCAGCGCGTCCATTTGCCAGAGGCCCTGCGCAGTACGGTGGGCCAAAAGCGGGGGTTGTTGGTCATCACCGTGGAGCCAGATAGCCCGGCCGAAAAGGGCGGCCTGACGTTGGGGGATACGATTGTGGCGGTGGGCGGCACGGCCGTACACAACCACGATGATCTGCTGGCGGCCCTCTCCGGTGACAAAATCGGCACGGCCGTGCCCATTACGATCTTGCGCGGCGGGCAAGTGCAAACAATAGAAGTTGTGGTCGGGGAACGGCCGTCATAGCGAAGTAATGGAGTAAGTGGGTAATTGCGCAATTATCCACTTGCTCTATTACCCTTTTCTCCTCCTCCTTTTCTCTGTTTTTGCCAGATTGACAATTTTGTATTATCGTATAGCCTATTAGGATGACATAATGTTATCTGGCGTATCTGAAACAGGAGGATTCCCATGAAACGAGAACAAATTCTTATTTGGCTGGCCATTATAGTGTTGGCGCTGTTACTTGCTGCCTGCCGTAACAATAATGACCAACCGGCAACGACCACTGATGCTGCTTATCCCGGTGCAACGGTAATGCCCATCGGGGAGACACAGCCGCAAGTGACCGAAGGTCAAACCACAGGCGAAGGATTGGCGCCTACGGCGCTACCACCGGCACCTGAAGTTGTAGCTGTAGCCCCCACGCCTACACCACAACCGCCGCCAACCGATGCTGCCAGTGGTGGTGCTCCGGAGTCAGCCGCCGCTGGTGTTGTTACCCAACATACTGTGCAGGAGCGCGAGTGGTTGCATCAGATTGCCCGCTGTTA
>CAYXUZ010000007.1:22834-31948 GCA_964467705.1 uncultured Ardenticatenaceae bacterium
CCGGCTGGATTATGACCGGGGAAGTGTGGACTATTCCCAACGTGGGCAGTGTGGACACACCCATTGGCCCTCCTTGCCTCATTCACTACACCGTAAAAGCAGGGGACACCCTGCTCTCCATCTCCCGCGCCTACAGTGTGCCTTTGGAAGTGCTGATGTTTGCTAATTACGGCTGCTATGGCTATAACGCCCATTACGACTATGTGCCGGGCGGCCCAAATTATTATGGCTATGGTTATTTAGGCGGCTGTTACTACACCGGCTACCCGACCATTTTCGTGGGTGATCACCTGGTCATCCCGGTTAACCAGCAGAACGCCGGAATGCGATAAATGACCAGTAAGTAAATCTAAGTCCGAAGTCCGATGTCCGACACCAGGCTTCGGACTTCCGATTACCGCCACAGTGCTGCCAGTTTGCGATATTTGACCCACTCATAGTAGGCCATGTACAGGCTGAGGTGCAGACCGTGACGGCCGTCGCCATCCAACCACTGCCGCCTCTGTCCTACGCTGTGCCAACGGCAGTCCAACTTCACCTGCCGCACCTGGACTGTACCGTCCGCCTGAAAAATACCATCAATGATCATCAACCGTATTAAACTTAGTCTTTTTCCTTCTTAAACATTAGCTCTGTTATGTAAATGAAGTTATAATTTAATGATTCTTATCTTTGATACCTCAATAATTTGTGTCATTTATTGCAATTTTTCGAAAGTGTCGTTGTCAAGATGTATCATTATTCTAAGAATGCACATTCTTTTATAGTAAGAATACTTGTCTGATCAGAATATTACCCTTTGTTTAGGTATGTCATAAAGGAGAAGCATAAATGGATTCCTCAACTTTAGCAAAAGACTTAGTCGCATTTCTAATCCCGTTTATTCCATACTTGATAAAAGCCGGAGAAAAAACCTCTGAGGAAATTGGTAAAAGGTTAGGGGTTCAGTCTTGGGAACGTGCAAAAAAAATCTGGGAATTGATGTATCCCAAAATTAAGTCCAGTCAAAGCGCCAACGATTCTTTAACAGAGATAATTAACAATCCTGGCGACTCGGATGCAGAAGCTTCTTTGAGGTTCCAGTTCAAAAAACTAATGCAAGCGAACCGTGAGTTAGCTAAACAAGTCGAGGACATAATCATAAACATTCCCAGTAGTGAGAAAGACAACCTAATTCATGGTAATCGCAATATAGTAGTGGGAAATGATATATCAAATAGCATCTTAATATCAGGTGACAAAAACGTAATAGGAAAGTAATTGGGTTTGGCGATTTGTATAAGGTGTTCCAATTTAGTTGGCAATGGTGAGTAGAGCCAGGCACGGGGCAAATGGCTCGAGTTGTTCAAGTCTGATGCCTGTGTTTGGTGCGGCTCTTAAACTTAGTTGAAATGCACGCTTTGTTAAATCATTTGGCACCCGGAAAATAAATAGCGTCAAAATTGAGTGGTAAAAAATGCTCTGGTTGTGGAGTTGTTCCATGCTTGAGGAAGATCATCTGAGCGAATTCTTACCGTCTATTAATGATGACTCTTTGGAGGAAAATACTATTCATCTACCAAACCGTGACTCAGTATCGCATGATCGTACTGTCACAATTGCCTCTCCTTCATCGGGCCACATCATAATTACAGGTGATGATAATAAAGTTGTCATCAATCCTGGCAACCTTTCTGAAAGGAAAAGCCCATTTCAAGCAAGACCTTCCCAAGTTCATTATGTACATCGCCAGAGAATATCAACATCAATCAAATCAAGGCTATTGGAACCAGATAGCGGGTCGCCAGGATACCTGGAGACTACAGTTATCCATGGTTTTGGGGGTGTGGGAAAAACCAGTGTTATGAGAGCTTTAGCTCATGACCTGGAAGTCCGTAATAAATTTTCTGACGGAATTTTGTGGCATGAACTAGGCCAAGAACCAGATTTGCTTGCCTTATTACGAGGTTGGCTCTATGCACTAGGCGATATTCAGTACCAATCCACAACTGTTCAAGCAGCATCTATCCGTTTAAGTGAGTTGTTGTACGAGAAGAAAACCCTCTTGATACTGGATAATGCGTGGCAATATGAACATGTAGAACCATTTCAAATAGGAGGTAGTAAATGTCATCTTGTCATAACAACTCGATTTGAAAAAATTGCAGAGCGTATAGGTGCAACTGCGATATGTGTTGATCCTATGAATATGTCTGAGTCTCTTAAACTTATGGCACATTGGACTGGAGAGATAGCAAATAAGGACAAATCAACAGCTATAGAATTGGCAAAGAGATTCGGATATCTACCATTGGCGTTGGAATTGATAGGGCCATTAGTTAAAAAGGGAGGAGGTTGGTCTGAATTTGCAAGGTACTTGGAGGAAAAAAATGTAAGGCTGCCTGATGTCAGCAATCATCAATTCTCAGAGATTGAAGAAAAAGTTAAAATATCAATTGAACTAAGTGTAAATGAACTAACAAAAGAAGAACAAGATTGCTATTTACAATTAGTTGTGTTTCCAAAAGGTGTACCATTTTCTGCTAAAGCAGCCGCTAATTTGTGGAACGAGAATAAGGTCAAAACCTTAAGTCTCCTTGAGAATTTTGCAAGTTGGAATCTCTTGTCAAAACAGGAGATTAGCTCTAGTCCTCATTACTTCCTTCATGATCTTCTTTATAGTTATGCAATTGATAGATTAGGTAAAGAACAACTTATAGATTTGCATACTCGCCTATTAAAAAGCTATAAGGTTTCTATCGATAATAAGCCCTGGCATGAATTAAAAAAAGAGGATCACTATATTTATGACTTTCTCGTTTGGCACCTTGAACAGGCAGGGCAATTTGACGAAATTCACAACCTTCTTTGTGAACAGACAAGCGAAGGCTGGAATGGTTGGTACCAATCACGAGAGCAGCTAGGTCAAATTGGAGGATACTTAAACGATGTTTCACGTGCTTGGCAACTGGCAGAAGACTCATACGCAAAAACAAAAGACCCTGTTTTCATAGGCTATCAAATCCGTTATGCCTTAATTATTACATCACTCAATAGCCTTGCGAAGAAAATCCCTCCCAATTTGCTACTCGCTTTAATTGAGTCGGGTTATTGGCCCGTAGGGCAAGGGATTGCTTATGCACGCCAAGTTCCAAATAGAGAGCAAAAATCAAGAGCTTTACTTAACTTGGCTGTTAATTTAGGACAGTCTGGTAATTCTGAAAAAGCGGTTAGGTTGGTCAAAGAAATTGAAGTTGAAAAGTACCTTGCTGAAGCGATAGTAAAAATTGTTCCGTACCTAAAAATAAACAGTAATCAAGTTGCAGAGTTAGTTTCAATAGTCAAAGATATTAAATTTGAAGAATATCAAAGCAAAGCAATAGTAGAGATCGCGCCGTTTTTGTCTGGTGATCTTTTGAGCAAAGTTTACAAATTGGCAGTTGTTATCAAAATCAAGAAATACCGACTTGAAGCTCTCACTGCTCTGGCTCCTTTGCTTGATGAAGCACTAGAGCAAGCCTTAGAGATATTAAATGAGATTGACGATAATCCACGAGACCAAATTAAAGTATTACTGAGTTTAGCTTCTTGCATAAAAGAAAAATCATCCCAGAAATTATTACTAAGTTATGCACTAGAGATCATCGATAAAGTTAATAGTGAGTTAGAACAAGCCTATATTATACGGCTTGCAGCTCCTGGATTTATTGAGTTTGATACCGACCTTTCACAACAGCTTGTTAACAGGGCTATAAAGCTTGTGGATATTCGAGTTCGGAACGATTTGCTTACTGATCTGGCTATGTATTTGCCAGAAGTTTTTTTACACCAGCTGATTGAGATTGATCACACTAGCAAATCTGTACAAAAAAAAACAAAGTTACAAGAGAGTTTGACATTCGACTACGAATACGAAAGGTGGCGTATTTTTGCCATTGCACGACTAGGAAATGGTCAAAAAGCTCTAAACTTAGCCCAAAAAATAAAAGAAAGAAATCAACGACTTCACACAAAAACTCTAATAGAATTAGCCCCATTTTTGCCCACTGAGCTTAAAGAAAAAGTCCAACTAGCAACGTTTGGTATAGTACGAAGCATCGATTCCAGGTATTTCCGGGCAACTACTTTGGCAGAGTTAGCCTCTCAAATGAGGACTTCCTATAAGAGGCGTGTTATGCAAGCTGCCTTTGAAACAGCTAAGGGAATTAATGACTATGACATTCAGTTAAAAGCGCTCTTTGAATTACTTTCACATTGTACTTCAGAATCAAACGATCTGTTAGATTTGGGCCAGGATATAGTTAAGCAGACTCGTTTAATTATCCAAGAAATAAAAGATGGGCAAATCAGAGGAGAGGCACTAGATGACATAGTTTCTTGGTTGATTAAATATGGGCATCATCAAGAAGCGTTATCAATCGTTCGTTCAATTAATGACTATGAGTATCAGAAGGATACATTACTATGTTACGCTGAACAACTATTGAATTTCGGTAATCCCAAAGCGGCTTTGGCAGCTTTGGGCAAAATCAGTTGGAAGGACCTTGATAGAGAATTTGTTGTTGACTGGAAAACATTGATATTAGAGTGTGAGCTTTCAAATAAATTCACAATCTACATGAATCCAACTGAGGGCGATCAAGCGTCGAAAACACAACCAGTTACCTATGCAACATCGGATTCACTAACTGACCTGGCATTCCGATTGGTCAAAATAGATCATCCGCGAGAGGCTTTGTTGGTCGCCTTAGCGATGGAAGACACTGAAAGAAAAATTCGTACTTTAGTAGATTTGCTCCAACTTATTCCAATTGAAGTAAGAAAGGATGCATTAGTAGTTATATGGCATCAAGTAAATACCTTAAAAGGTAAAGGAAGATTGTTTCCTAACTTACCAGAGACTTTAAGAAGAGAGGCACAATCTGCTGTTTGGGAAAAGACAAAAAAAATCGAAAACTCTCAGCTAAAAGCAAAGCAAATGGAGGAAATCGCAGACTCATTGCCATTGTCTGAGCAGGAAAAAGCCTTTACTGAGGTATGGAATGTAATACGTACAATTGATCCTGGTTGGACTCGGGCGAATAAATTAGTAGACATTGCGGCAAGGTTCCAACCTGGAAAACAGAAATCAATTCTTGCTGAGGCGATAAAGGTAGCCGATGGAATTGAGGATGATTGGGCAAGAGCAGAAACACTAGCACAAATAGCTATCCCTATAGCAAAACTAGGATATGCTAACCTAGCTGTTGAAGTGGCTACGAAAATAGTTGGTGAGTGGGCGCTATGGACGCAAGTACAAGCCTTAATTGATTTAGTTCCACATTTGTCACATCCGGTGCGGGATAACGTATTATTAACGATCCTTATGAAAGTTGAGAAGGTAAGAGTAGAAGGACATATAGCTTCGACAATATCCCATTTGGCCTCTTACTTACATGGAGAGTCATTAGAGAAGGCATTAAAAATCGTTCTCGAACTCGATTTTGAGCGACATCAGTCGCGGGCTATTATTGAGCTAGCTCCATATTGCTCATCTCAGGAGCAATATAACGAGCTTCTGGCAGTAGTTTTTCAGATGAAGGATGAGTATCATAAAGCTGCTACTTTAAGCTCATTATGTCGATTTGTATCCAAAACATCACAAACTACTATTCTGAGTGTAGTTAAAGATATGACCATGGTTTCTAATCAAGAAATTGTGTTAGCATCGATATGTGAGTACTTATATGAAGAAAATATTGCAGAAGCACTAAAGATTATCCAAAAGATTACAGATGAGGAAAATAGATTTCCGGCCTTGAGTGCAATGGCTAACAGACTGAACAAATTTTCACGAGAACAGTTAAGTCATTTGTGGGTACAGCAGGAACCTTTCACTGAAATACTGCATGTTTTGGCTAGTCGTACTCGACATCACTTCTTAAAAGACTTAGTTGCCCTTACGCCTGTTCTTAAGACTCTTGGTGGTGAAGTAATTTTTATTGAGGTAACACGGACTATACAAAATATGGGTCGTTGGTGGCCTTAGCATTGCATAAGATTTTCCGAGTTTACGCCAATTGCACCTTTGGTAAGAAGTCGGAACAGATTTGCGCAACGCATAGCTATACTTAGGATTAGCTTTTCAATTTACCCTCTTCTTGCTTCCATAATGCGGCTAGTTTGCAATACTTGACCCGCTCGTAATGTGCCATATATAGGCTGAGGCGCAGACCGTGTAAGCCATCCCGGTAGCCGTGCAGCGTCACATAACGCCAATAAAATTGGCGGAGCGGCTGCAAAATGTAGTTGTGTGGTTTGGGGCGGATGCCATCAGCTTTGAGGATGGAAGCATCATAGCTGGTATACGCCTGCTGTTTGGCCTGGAAGTGGGCCAGGTCGCGGTAGTTGTGGTGGATGAGCGAGTTTTGCAGATAGCCGATCTCCCCCTCCACAACGGCAATTTCATGCACGGGGCGCTCGTAATGGACACGGCCGTGACGAAACAACCGCAACTGATAATCAGGATACCAGCCCGCCCCCCGCGTCAGTTTGCCAAAAATGTAATTGCGTCGGGGCACATACCAGCCACACTCGGTACGAGTGTCCATCACCTGCCGAATTTCGGCGGCCAATTCCGGCGTCCCCCGTTCATCCGCGTCCACAAAAAAGAGCCAGTCCGTGCTGATGATTGCCAGCGCCGCATTGCGCTGTTGGGCATAATTTTCAAACTTTGATTGGTGGATTTCGGCCCCCGCTGCCTGCGCCAGAGTCACCGTCTCATCCTGGCTGAACGAGTCAAACACCACCACCCGATCTGCCCAAGTGAGGCTTTCAATGCACGGCTGAATATGGGGTTCTTCGTTGAAGGTGAGGATGACGGCCGTTAATTGAGGAGATTGAAGAGCATGTCCTGCGCGTGTCGAAGGGGTAGAGATTGGGAGATTAGGAGACTGAGAGATTGAAGTTTCACCTGACACCTAAACACCTGATCACCTAAACACTCAAACACCAAAACACTATTTCCCGCCCGCCACTTGCAGCCCCGCCGCTTGCCCTTCCACCGGTTTAAGGCCGTTTTGCCAGATGCAGACGATCTCTTCGTAGGCGCATTTGAGTTCAGGGTCGGTGGTGTGGGCAGCTTTGCGGCGCATCCCGCGAATGACCAGTTGGCGGGCGATGGCCAGTTTGACACGGCCGTGATGCTGTTCATACAACTGCGCCCGGCTGCGCCACAGATTCACCAGCGAACGCGCCGGCACCTGCCGCGTACTTTCGCCGCTATAATGCACAATCTCGGCGGTGGGCACAGCATAAATTTTCCAGCCGGCCGACTGCACCCGCCAGCTCCAATCTATCTCTTCGCAGTACATATGGTAGGATTCGTCGAATCCTTTGGTGGCGTCCGCTACTTCGGCACGCACCAACATGGTCGCGCCCAATGGGTGATCAATGGCAAACGGTTTGCCATTGTGTTGAAAGCGAGAACGGCGGTAACGGCCGTTCAGGCGTGTTTCATACAAACGAGACGGCAATGGATACAGGTCGAACAACAACTGTCGCAAGCCGGGGAAGGTAAAGGCGCTGTGCTGGAAACGGCCGTCGCCATATACCAATCGCGCCCCCGCCATGCCCCCATCCGGCCGTTCATCCAGGCAGCGCACCAACTCTTTTAACGCGCCTGGATTTAACACTGTGTCAGGATTTAGCAGGAAGTAATAACGGGGTTGGCTGGCCGCCGATGCCCGCATCCCCTGGTTATTGGCCGCGCCAAAACCGGGATTATGCTCATTTGCCAGCAAATGAATTTGGGGAAAGAGATCACCTAAGAGGGCCACCGTGCCATCGGTCGAGGCGTTGTCTACCACCCATACCTCACCTGATAGGCCAGACCGCTTAAACTCGGCGAAGACGGAACGTAAACATTTGATCAAATAATCGCGCACGTTCCAACTGACGATTATGACGGCTACATCCACCATATGTTGTGCTAAATTCCTACACCCGGTTCAGACATACCGGTCACCGCTCATGCTGGCGGAGACCAAAAAATAGTTTAGCCTGTCCCTATGCTACCGCCAAAGAAAAACAGGCTGGCTTAAGGCAAGGCTCATATCCTCCTTACGTGCTTCACATCTGGCGTGATGCGTGAACCGTGATGCGTGACCAAAGCCCTCTCACGCATTACGGGTTTGAATGAGAAACCCCCTCATTTTCCCCGCCAAATTCTTCCGCAAACTGTTCCTGACAGCTTTTGGCAGAAAAGCAAAGTTATAGTCCGGGTTATTGAGATTGGGCACACCAACCCAATCTCTCATTTTGTAACGCGAGATTGGTTCAATCTCCAAAGATTGAACCAATCTGGATAAGGAAATGACTGGTGATTGACAAATCTTCACGACTACCTGGCTTTTATAAATTGTCGTTAGAGGAACGGATTGAAATGGTGGCTGAATGGGCTGACCTGACGGCCGAAGACAAAGCAGTACTGCACGGCCGTGGCCTGCCCCCCACCCAGGCCGACAAAATGATCGAAAACGCGCTGGGCACCTTTGCCCTGCCATTAGGCGTGGCGGCTAATTTCCTGATCAACGGCCGTGACTACCTTATTCCCATGGCCGTGGAAGAACCGAGCGTGTTGGCCGCCGTCAGCCATGCCGCCAAGCTCATCCGCGAAGGCGGCGGCTTCCACACCGAATCCTCTGACCCGATCATGATCGGCCAGATTCAACTACTGGACATCCCCGATATGAACGTGGCCATGTCCGCCGTTTCCGCCCACAAACACCGGATCATGGAAGCGGCCAACGAAAGCAGCCAGAGCATTGTCAAACGGGGCGGCGGGGCGCGGGACATTGAGATACGGCCGTTCTGGGATACCCCCGTCGGCCCCATGCTCATCATTCACCTGCTCTATGATTGCCGCGATGCCATGGGGGCCAATGCCATCAACACGGCCGTAGAAGCCATCGCCCCCCTCGTCACCGAACTGACCGGTGGGCGGTCTAATCTGCGCATTCTCTCCAACCTCACCGACCGGCGCACCGCTACCGCCCGCTGCACCATCCCCGCCGACGCGCTGGCCCAGCGCACGACGTATTCCGGCTACGAAGTGGCCCAACTGATCGCCGAGGCTAACGCCTTTGCCGTCGTAGA
>CAYXUZ010000007.1:31958-61071 GCA_964467705.1 uncultured Ardenticatenaceae bacterium
ACAAGGGCATAATGAACGGCATTGACGCGGTGTGCATTGCCACCGGCAACGATTGGCGAGCGGTGGAGGCAGGGGCACATGCCTATGCGGCGCGGCACGGCCGTTACCAATCCCTCACCGACTGGCACGTCACCGACGGCGGCGACCTCTACGGCGAAATCACCTTGCCCCTCTCCGTCGGCGTCGTGGGTGGGGCCACCAAAGTACACCCCACTGCTCAGGTCGCCTTGAAGATTCTGAACGTGCAATCCGCGGCTGAACTGGCGGAAGTGATGGCCTGTGTGGGGCTGGCGCAAAATCTGGCCGCGATCAAAGCCCTGGCAACGGTGGGCATTCAGGAAGGGCATATGCGTATGCACGCCCGCCAGGTGGCGTTGGCCGCCGGTGCGCTGGATGGGCAGGTGCAGGCCATCGCTGACCAGTTAGTAAAAGAACAAAACATCCGCGTGGAACGCGCGAAAGAACTACTTTTGAGTAAGCAGTATGCAGTTGGCAGTAAGCGGTGATTCCGACAGCATATTGCTGACTGCTCACTACTAACTGTTCACTAAACAAAGAGGAAAAATGACAGACTCTAGCAAACTTATGAAACCAGACCGGCCAGTGGGCATTGTCGGTTACGGGGCCTATGTGCCCCGATACCGCATCCCGGCTAAAGAGATTTCGCAGATGTGGACGAATGGGGTGGGTGGTGTGCCCATCCAGGAGAAGGCGGTCAACGGCCTGGACGAAGATGTTGCTACCATGTCCGTGGAAGCGGCGCGGAATGCGCTGCTGCGTGGGCAGGTTGATCCGCAGGATATTCGCGCCGTCTGGGTAGGCAGCGAAAGCCACCCCTATGCCGTTAAGCCCACCAGTACGATTGTCGCCGAAGCGATTGGCTCGGTGCCCAATACACTGGCAGCCGACTGGGAGTTTGCCTGTAAAGCGGGCACAGAAGCGATGCAGGCCGGGATAGGTTTTGTGGGGTCGGGCATGGCCCGCTATGCGCTGACCATAGGTATGGACACGGCGCAGGGGCGGCCCGGTGATGCACTGGAATACACGGCGGCGGCCGGTGGCGCGGCCATTCTGCTTGGCCCGGCTGACGAGGCGGTGGCTATTATCAATGCGTCGTACTCCTTCGTGACGGATACGCCGGACTTCTGGCGGCGGGCGCACGCGGAGTACCCATCACACGGCGACCGTTTTACCGGCGAACCCGCCTATTTCAAGCACATTATGGGCGCGGCCGAGGCGTTGATGAACGAGATGGGCACGACGGCGGCCGATTATGAGTGGGCGGTCTTCCATCAGCCAAACGCCAAGTTCCCGGAACGGGCGGCCAAACAACTGGGCTTTTCGATGGAGCAAATTAAGCCCGGCCTGCTCAGCCCGCGCATTGGCAATACCTACTCCGGCTCGTCTATGATTGGCCTGACGGCGATTCTGGATGTGGCCGAGCCGGGCGACCGGATTTTGATGGTCAGCTACGGTTCTGGTTCTGGTTCGGATGCTTTTGATATGACGGTGACGGATAAGTTGCCGGAAGTGCGGGCCAATGCGCCCACGACGGAAGCGTATATTGCCCGGCGTAAAGAGATCAATTACGCCACGTATACGCGGTATCGGGATAAGTTGAAGATGTCATAGGAGGTGATGCGTGATACGTGATGCGTGAGAAGTGTTCACGTATCACGCATCACGTTTCACGTGAGTAGGAATTTAGCACAATGACGAATGTTTCGATTATTGGAATTGGCTGCACGGCCGTAAACGAACATTGGGATACCTCCATCCGCCATCTGGCCTGGTATGCGATTGAGGCGGCGCTGGATGATGCAGATGTGAGCAAGGTCGACGCGCTCTATGTGGGCAATATGTTGGCCGGGCAGTTGAGCGCGCAAAATCATTTGGGCGCGCTGATTGCCGATTTTGCCGGGCTGCGGGGCATTGAGGCGGTGACGGTGGAGGCGGCGGACGCTTCCGGCGGGGCCGCGCTGCGGCAGGCGGTGCTGGCGGTGCAGAGTGGGTTGGTGGAAACGGCGCTGGTGGTTGGCGTGGAGAAGATGACCGACCAGACCGGCTCGCCGATTACGGCCGCGCTGGCTACCGGGCTGGATGCGGATTATGAGGCGATGCAGGGGTTGACGGCCGCAGGCGCGGGCGCGCTGCTGATGCGCCGGTATATGCACGAGTATGGGGTGACGGTACCCGATTTTGCCGGGTTTAGCGTTAATGCTCATGCGAATGGGGCGGATAATCCGCTGGGGATGTTCCGCAATCGGTTGAAGGCGGAGGCGTTTGCAAAGGCAGCGCCGGTGGCGACGCCGGTGAGTTTGTTTGATGCGGCCCCGGCGGGGGATGGCGCGGCGGCGGTGATTGTAGTGAACGGGGAGAAGGCGATGGATATGTCGCCGCAGCCGATTCGGATTTTGGGGTCGGCGCTGGCTACGGATACGCTGGCGCTGCATGACCGTAAGAACCCGCTCTGGTTGGGGGCGGCGGCGCGCAGTGCGCAGCGGGCGATGGCCATGGCGGGGGTGACGTTGGATGATATTGATTTGTTTGAGCTGCATGATGCGTTTACGGTGCTGGCGGCGTTGTCGTTGGAGGCGGCGGGTTTTGCGGCGCCGGGCGCGGGCTGGCAGTTGGCGCGGGATGGGCAGATTGGGCGTAACGGCCGTGTCCCCATCAGCACGTTTGGTGGCCTTAAAGCACGGGGCAATCCCGGTGGGGCGACGGGTGTTTACCAGATTGTGGAAGTAGCGCGACAGTTGCGCGGGCAGGCGGAAGCGTGCCAGGTTGCGGACGCCAAAATTGGCATGGCCCAGAATTTAGGCAGCACGGGGGCTACGGCCGTGACCCATATTCTGAGTGTTTGAGTGAGTTAGTGAGTTAGTGTTTGAGTGAGTTAGTGTTTTGGTGTTGAACACAAAAACACAAAAACACCCATTCCTGGCAGCTTTTGACAGCTATCGGGGCGACACTGACAGTAGATGATAGGGTTTCCGTAGATAATTAGGCATAGGAAATTTTGGATTTATTGACCCACTGAAACCGGAAGTTAAAAACCGGAGGATAATAAAATGGAAGTCTCACGTCATTGGCGTTTACAGGAACAGCGGTACAAATTGGTTGGGGAGACCTGCGATAATTGCGGCGTTAAATTATTCCCCCCACGTGATGTTTGTTTGGAATGTGCGGCCCCGGCGAAGGAACTGTATACCTTTACGGGTCTGGGCGAGATTTATTCATACACGACGATTTATGATGCCCCGGCGGGCTTTGAGCAGAATGCGCCGTATAGTGTGGCGCTGGTGAAGCTGGAAGAAGGCCCGCTGGTGACGGCGCAGTTGACGGATATGGATGAGGATGAAATGTACATCGGGATGCCGGTGGAGATGGTGACGCGCAAACTGCGCACGGATGGGGATGAGGGCATGATCGTCTACGGCTACAAATTCCGCCCGGTTCAATTTGAAATGGCTATGTCGTAGCCGCCAGAGAAACCAAGTATTTTGTCTGAAGCGCCGCTGCTCACTAAATTGATGGGCAGCGGCTTTTTTGTGCCACCAGGTGGAACTTTTAAGGGTTGCTCGGCGTTTTTCAGGTGAAATGCAAACAACACTGACCTTTCACTCTTCCTTCTTTGCCTCTTTCACCCTTTCACCCTTTGCGTTAAAAGTAAGGAGAACGTCGAAATGGAAAAATCCCCGGAAGCAGAAATTTATGATCTGAAACAGCGCCGCCACAAACGCCGTCGGCTGCTGTTTTTGTTGTTGGTGGGCGCGGCGGTGCTGGTGCTGCTTTGTGGCCTGGTGAATGTGTCCTTTTTCGCCGTCGGCATTGCCCTGGGACAGGTGTGGCCGTTTCATCCGCCGGGCAGCACGGCCGTACCGCACCTGATCGCCGCTTACAACATCAACCAGATCAAAGAGCCGCCCGTTGCACCCCCCGATTATCTGTATAGTCAGACGTTTGACGGCCGTGCCTTACCCGATTGGCACACCTTCAGCGATGGCTGGGATGTGCAAAATGGGGTGTATTATGGCACCAACACACGGGCGGATGTGCGCGCGGCGGCGGTGTATGACCGTGGCTACCCATGGGCCGATTACACTCTGGAAGCGGACGTAACGGCCACCGGCACGGTGGCCCCTTCCAGCGCCGGGCTGTTGTTTCGTTATCAAGAGAATGGGTATGGCGGGCAGTGTCGTCTGGGCACACGCGCCAGTGGGCAGCGTCAGTTGGAACTGGTGACACCGGAAGGACAGTTGCTCGCTACCTCCTTCCATTTTGTCACCGGGGAGGCGTATCGGCTGCGGGTGGCGGCCGTGGGTACGGCCGTCACCTGCGCCATCATCGGCTACCCGGACGCCCTTCTCACGGCAAGCACAACGGTGCAACGCGGCACTGTTGGCCTGCAAAACCAGGGCATTACCGGGGCGTTTGATAATCTGTTGGTAAAATTGGGTGACTAGGAGACTGGGAGACTCGACTTCCCACTCTCCTAATCTCTCAATCTCCCAGTCTCTTACCAAAAACAGTTTGCAACCATACGGCCGTCAGCCCGTATTGGTGGGCATAATCTAGGGAGACTAGAGATTAGAGATTGGAGATTGAAGGTCATCACAATCTCCAATCTCTAATCTCCAATCTCAATTTAAGGAGCATAAAACGATGAGTAACGAAGAAACCATCAAAATTGACGAAGACGAAGTCAAAGAGGAAAACGGCGAGAAAAATTCATGGACAGAAGAATTTGTGGTTGCCGGTGAAGAACTGGTCGGCACCGTCAAAAAACTGGTCAAAGAATCCTCCGTCCGCCACGTGGAAATTATCAACGAAAAACACAACATCCACTTCAAAGTGCCCCTGCCCGTAGGCGTGGGCGGCATCGCCGTCTTAGGTCTCATCGGCATGGGTTGGCTGGCCGTTGTCGCCCTCATCGCCGCCATGGTCACAGACTGCACCATTCGTGTGGTACGTGCCGAACCGGCTCCCACCGAAAAATCCCCCGAAGACACCGAAGTCTCTGCTGCGTAATTGCATCAATGAGACCAAGACCCGATGGGTTTCCAATACCCTTCGGGTCTTTTTTGTTTCATAACGCTAACAACCATTGGCAGATGGCCACCAGTTGATGCTCATTTGTCAAATTTGCCGCATTGCTCAACACGCCACCCTCCAGTTGGGCAACTATTTCTACGGCCATCGCTTTTTGAATAGCCGCGCCGATAAAGAAAGTGTGAGGTGACGGCCGTGCCCCACGACGGCTCTCCTGTCCATCATGATCGGGGGAGGGGTGAGAAGGGAGAGGGGTACGGCACACCTTACGAGCCACGCAAAATCTTCTCCATTTTCCGGCCCTTCGCCAACTCATCTACCAACTTATCCAAATATCTGGCCTTCTGCGTCAAAGGATTCTCGATTTCCTCCACCCGGTACCCGCAGATCACGCCAGTGATGAGGTGGGCATTCGGGTTTAGCGAAGCACGTTGGAAGAATGTTTCAAAAGTCACTTTTTCTTCTATTAGTTCCTGAAGCTTCTGATCATCAAAGCCTGTTAACCACTCGATGACCCGATGCAATTCTTCTTCAGTTCTGCCTTTCTTCTCCACTTTTTGGACATACATCGGATAGACAGAAGCGAAGGTCATTTTGGCAATACGTTCATTGTGATTGTTTGAGTTTTTCATAGTTACCTTGGTCAAACACCGACCAGCAGATGTCGTTCCGCAATCGCTGGTCGTCTAGTACGAGCACACGAATGTCTTCCGGGAGTTGGTCACGCTGCCATTGGCATTCAAGTCGCCCGGCGCTCTCGGCTTCTCCTGATGGCGCGGCCGCCCGCACGGCCTTAATCGCATAGGCGGCCGCACCCAACTCGTGCGCGGCCACGTGGGCGACGACTGCGGCCTGGCCGGCGGCAAAGGCGGCATACCGTGCGGCCCCATGCAGTTCTCTGGCGGCAGCCATGGCCCAGCCGCCCGCCGTGCGCGCCTGGGACATGGTAATCTCGCCTCGCGCCCAGGCACGCGCCTGCTCAATTGCCTGACGTGGTCGCGGGTCCTCAGGCTGAGCCGATTCGAAGAGGTCAAGGACATGCTCCGCGCACGATGCCGCCCACAGGGCCAGGAGGTGGTGGTCTGAATCGGTGAGGGCGCCACCGCGACGGATTGTGACCAAACGAGGGTCCCGGTCTTTTGGGAGTATCATATGATGTACCCTTCTGCTTGCATCTGCCCAACATTACCCTATGCTGATGGTAGGGTATTCTCTATGGAGAATGATAACCTGCCATTTTCAGCGTGCAACCGTGCCCCAGAGCAGGCGTATAGGTGGCAGTTTAAAAGGCTGGAGGCTGCTATGTTAGAAAATAGATTGGAACGCAGTGAACAGGATAGAGTGATTGCCGGGGTGTGTGGTGGTATTGCTACTTATCTGGATATTGAGGCAATCTGGGTACGCCTGTTATTCATCTTGTTGGCATTAGCCAGCGGTATGGGGCTGGTAATCTACCTGGTGTTGTGGCTTATTATGCCGCAGCCAGACGGTGCGGGTGGGGGTACGGCCGTGCTCAAAGAAAACCTGGATGATATGGGGCACAGCGTCAAACGGTTGGGGCAGCCATCGGCTATTGGCGTGGCGCTCATCGTGTTGGGTCTTTTTTTCCTGGCAAATCAATGGGGTTTGTTAAGCGGTATATTCTGGCCTCTGCTCATCATTTGTGTGGGGGTTTACCTTTATTCGCGGCGGAATAAATGAGCTAAAGATGCCAGGATTAACAAACGGTTGCACAAGTAGGGAGGGGAGGTATACGGCCGTGAAGCATTTATGAGCGGCGGAAAGGTACACTCAAAACACGCATCCCAGGTCGGGTAGCCTCCAATTCTCCATTATCCTCAAACGACGACGTACTGGTATCAATGGCCGGCAGCCACACGCTAAACGTACTGCCCACCCCAATCTCACTCGTCGCCGCAATGCGCCCCCCATGCGCCTGGGCAATCCAGCGTGCAATAGACAATCCTAAACCAGATCCACCGTGCTGGCGCGTGCGTGCCTTATCCACCCGGTAAAACCGTTCAAAGATATAAGGTAAATCTTGCGGCGGAATGCCGATTCCCGTATCACTGACCTCAATACACGCCCACCCTTCCTTTTGGTAAAGGCCGAGCGAAACCTGCCCCCCGGCGGGCGTGTACTTAATGGCATTACCGACCAGATCCCCCATCACACATACCTGGTCAATTTCCTTCATCTGCACAGTCACTGTTTTATCAATTAAACTGACCTGCCGATACACCTCAAAGAACAGACCATCCAACTCGATCTTTTTCCGTTCCAGCGGCAGACTGCCTGCGTCAGCTCGTGCCAGTAGCAGTAAATCACCTACCAGCCGTGTCATCCGCTCTGCCTCTTCCTGAATGATCTGCAACGATTCTTCATCCACTCCCCCATGCGGCGCATCAAGTCTACATTGCCACGAATGGTGGTCAACGGGGTGCGCAATTCATGGGACACATCGGCCAAAAGCCTCTGCTGCGTCTGAAATAAACTTTCTAGCCTTTCCAATAGTTGGTTGAAGGAACGTGCCAATATGCCCACTTCGTCCGAGCGTTCTGTATAAGGAACCCGGCGGCTCAGGTCGTCGGCGTTGGTTATTTGCCGGGCAACGTTGGCAATATCTTCTAATGGTTTGAATGAACTAGGCGTAAACAGCACAGATGAAAAGAGAGAGGCTGTAGCGCCGGCAAACCCCACAAACAAGGCCAATACCAAAACCCGGCTAAGGTTTTCGTAGGCGTCAAACAGGCGGGCAACCTGCACATACCCAATTTGTTCAGGCTGGCCGGAACTGTAGTCATAAAAAGGTACTGTGATTACCCGCAACGAAACATCTTCATGCATGACATCATGGTACAACTGGTCAGCATCAGTTAATCCATCCGGGTCGAGTAGCCCTTGAAAACTAAAAAGGTTATTTGATCTGATACTTTTCTCGCCTTTCAAATCGGTAATGATAAAAAAGGTGGAGGCTGTTTCCAATGATGAGAGTTGGGAATCAATGGCAATCGTTAACGTTCCATCTGGCATACGGCCTACGTCCCAACGCTGAATTTCAGAAGCCAGGGTTGCCAGACTGGCATCTACTTCGGCACGGAGACGGCTCAGTGGCAGATAGTACACAATGATGGCGAAGACCATGAAGGCCACGGTGAATATCGTTGTGTAGATAGCAAATAGACGGTTTTGAATGGACAAGTTTATGATTCTTCTCGAAGGACGTAGCCAATGCCGCGCACGGTGTGGATGAGGCGCGATTGGCCGCCTTCCTCAGTTTTTTGGCGGAGGTAACGCACATACACTTCGATGATGTTACTTTCGCCGCCAAAGTCGTAGTTCCAGACACGGTCAAAGATGAGGTCGCGGGTGAGTACCTGACGGGGGTTGCGCATGAACAATTCCAGTAGTTCGTACTCTTTGGCGGTCAGGTCAAAGATGCGACCGCCGCGCCGTCCCTGGCGTGTGCCGGTGTCTAGTTCCAGGTCGGCAAAGCGGTAGACCTGGGGTTGGGCGGGGGCGGTGCGGCGCAGCAGGGCGCGCAAGCGGGCCATCAGTTCATCGAAGGCGAAGGGTTTCACCAGGTAGTCGTCAGCGCCGGCATCCAGGCCAACTACGCGGTCTTCGATGGTTTCTTTGGCGGTGAGCATGAGGATGGGCACTTCGCTGACGGCACGCAGGCGGCGGCAGACTTCCAGGCCATCCATGCCGGGCAGCATGATGTCCAGCAGAACCAGGTCGGGTGGGTTTTCGCGGGCGAGTTCTAAGCCGGTGGGACCGTCTACGGCCGTATCCACCCGATACCCCTCATAAGTTAAACCACGTTGTAAAAATTGGCGGATTCGTTCTTCATCTTCGATTACTAAAATTCTAGTTGTCATTAGTTTCCCTCCTATGGAAAGTTAGTGTGAGATTGGATATTAGAAGGCAATCTCTCAATCTCTCAATCTCTCAATCTCATCTTTTCAAAGGGATTATAGTATGCTGCCCCTCAGTTGCAACGGCCGTTTGCCACTTTCTCACTTGCCGCGTTACAATCTGAAACAGGAAGAGACGGGGGAACGGTTGGGAGTGCTGGCATTTGCCAACGAAGGAGGAAGTGATGGATCAGACATGGCAGCAAGCCTGGGATTTAGGGTTGACCTTTATTGCCTGGCTGCAAACAACGTACCCACAACTTGAAGGGTTTTTCTTGTTTATTACCGATTTGGGGCGGGAAGAGTTTTATCTGCTGGTTTTTCCTCTTATTTTTTGGTGCATCCATAAGCAGTTGGGTAAACAACTGGGTTATCTGTTCCTGTTTACCGTGTTTGTGAATGCCATAGGTAAACAACTATTTCGCGGGCCACGGCCGTTTTGGGTAGATGCCTCGGTTGGTCTGGACACCCGCGAGGAAGGGTATGGCATTCCCAGCGGGCATACCCAAAATGCAACGGTCTTCTACTTCTTTTTGGCCGCCTGGATTGGCCGTAACTGGTTTTGGGCGCTGGCAGTTTTGATGGTCTTTCTGATGGCGCTCAGTCGTATTTATTTGGGAGCGCATTTCGTTCACGATACGATTGGCGGGTTTTTGCTGGCGGCGCTGACGCTGGTTGGTTTTGCTATCGTGAACCGGCGATGGGGCGGTGGTTTTAGCAAGCGTATTCTAGGGCAGCGGCTGCTGGTGGTGATTCTCATTCCTTTGTTGATGGGGCTGATTTTCATTGTCATCCGTTTGTTGATTGGTGCGCCGGACACGGCCGTGCCCTGGGCAAGTTATATCCCCGATGCTGAACGCAGCAGCATTGATGCCGCCGCGCAAGCGTTTGGCGTTTTATTGGGTTTTGGCGTGGGGGTGGTGTTAGAAAGCAGCCGCGTACGTTTTCGTTCTGATGGTATTATCTGGAAACGGGTTATCCGCTATCTCATTGGCATTGTGGTTTTGGTGGCGATTTGGGCCGGGCTGGATCAAATTTTCCCGGAAGACCCGCTGGCGGTAGCCATTCCCTTCCGCATTGTGCGCTATTTCCTGGTGGTGATCTGGGCGGCGTATTATGCGCCCTGGCTCTTTGTCAAACTGGGATTGGCCGAGGCTGATCCGGCGCCGGTGATTGATGTTTCGCTCAGGAATGGAAAGTAGCGGCTGGCACAGTTACCAGCCGCTATGTTTGGTCACGGCCGTAGCACCATCGGCAAGTAGATAAACTGGTTAGTGGGCATGACCGCTACCGTATCTGTCAGGGCAGGGGAGCCATCCACCATCGCCGTCAGCGTGACGTTGTAAAGAACAAAATTGGTCAGGCCAGTTAATGTGTAGGTGCGGGCCGCTGCCGGGATGTCGATGATGGGTGACGGTTCATCCCCGGCCGGGCCATCGTAGCTGATTTGCCAGGTGGCGGTGGGTGGCAGGGTGGCATCTACCTGCCAGGTGACGTAGATAGTCTCGTTGCCGGGGCTGCCGCTCAGTTGTAAAGCGGGCACAAACTCATAAGCGCCGATGTCGGGCTGGCTACGGCCGTTGCCCAAAATATCCTCACCCGGCGCATTGCCCGCGTCGGCCGTGTTCACCGCCGGGCTGTTCGCCGGAATCACCCCATACGTCAGCACCAGCCGCTCAAACGCCTCCCCAATTGTCGCCGAACCATCGGCAAATTGTACCCCTGTCCACACCGGCAACACGAGGCCACTCTGTCCCGGTAGTAGGGGATCATCCACAACCCTGGCCGTGTCGTCCGTATAATTGACCAGTTCATTGCCATCTTCAGGAACAGGCTGGCCGCCGTTCCAATAAAGATTATTGTGCAGCGTGAACGAGAGTGTGTCGCCGAGAGGCGTATCGGAGAAGTCGTTGCTGCCGCCACCATCGGACCCCATTGTGCCGGTGGGGTCGGCCCAGATATTGTTGTAAAAGTGGATGTTCTCGTTGGGCGGATTGCTGCCTTCGGTGTTCAGGCGCATGGCAAAGGCCAGCGCGGGCAGGTCACCGACAATGGTATTGTGGCGAAAGGTGATATTGTTGCCCCCTTTCACGCCAAAGGCCGCCCGTATCACGTTGTCACTGTTGCCCAACATCAGGTTGTTTTCCACCAGCACGTCCTGAGCTTCAAAGTAGGGGTTGCCATCTTCACCCACCAGCACAAAATTACTGCCGCTGGAACCTTGCCAGTTCAGGAACACATTGCGGCGCACGGTAATGCGGTGGCTGCCGATGTTGCTGTCGTCGTCGCCATTGCTGTCTTTGATGACGATGTAGCTGCCGGTGTCATTGTTGTTGGGGGATTGATTGTTGAAGAAGATATTGTCTTGCACGACGACATCGGTGACGCTGTTGATGTCTATGTGTTCGTCGGAGCCGGTCTGGTTGTAGAAGATGTTGCCTTCGACGGTGATTTGCCCCGCGCCGTTGTTGATTTTGAGGATGTCGTTATTGGCGCTGTCGTGCAAGATGTTGTTGCGCAGGACGATGCGGCTGACGTAATCGCTGCCGCCAGGTTCACCGATCAGGTCTTGAATCTGGATGACGAGCGCCCCGGCCCCTGGCCCATCGTGGGCAATGTCGAATCCTTCCAGGGTAATGCCCTGGCCGTAATAACAGATGACGACGGCCGCATTGTAGCGCAGCCGGGCCTGATAGGGGATTTCTGAGCGCACGGTGACGCCGTTGGCGAAGGTGCCGCGCAGATTGACACGGCCGTAATACTCCCCCGGCCTCACCAATATCGTGCTGCTATCGGGCACATTGTCCAGAGCATGGGTGATGGTGGCCCAGGGATCGCCTATCGAGCCATCCCCATTGTCATCATCACCATCAGTCGCCACATAGTAAACGCCGCCTTGTGGCTGGTGGGGTTCGGCAACGGCCGTTGTCCCCATCACTACACCCCACAAGAGGAGAAACAGAGGTAGAATCAGCCATTGTTTCATCGTGTTCTCACTTCCTCTTTCCCCTGGGAATGAATTCCCAGGCTGATATAACAAGTGTGCTGAAGCACACTGAGGGCGATCTCTATCAGTCTGCTTCAGCAGACTTTGTGTAATAGACGCCGAATTTCATTCGATGGCAGCCTTTTGGGAAATTGGTCCAATCTCCCAGATTGAACCAATCTGTCATGGTCTGCGTATGACGGGCAAGTAGACCGATTGCCCGTTGGCGATGACCAATGTTTGCAAGGTGCGGATATTGCCCTCGCCATCGTTGATTGTCACCGTGCCCACAATGGCTTGTGGCTCAGTCACATCTCCATTCACCGCCACCGTATAGCGGATGATGACCGGCGTCTGGCTGGAAACAGCCCCGCCCCATGTCACCTGCCCGGCATTGTACACGGCCGTGCCCGAAGTCGCGCTCAATCCTCCGGTGTAGGTCGTATCTACTGGAATCGTGCTGGTGATGTTCACACTATACAACGTAGGGCCGCTGTTTTGCAGCCGAATGGTGTAAGTCACGGTATCGCCAGCCGCAGGGGCCGTGGGGGCGGCGCTGACAATGGAGTTTTGCAGATTGCCCACCAGCAAAGAGCCACTGCGCTGATAGTTCCAACGTCCCGTGCCCCACAAGATGCGGGCGTCGGCCGTGCCCGGCAAATCATAGGCCACCACCCCAGAACGCACCGTATTCAGCACCACTTCCATGTCCGGGTCGGCGTCAATATTGGCAATGGTGGGTGCGCCTAATGCACCGTTGTAGTTGGGATTGCCAGAGGCGGGCGGCAAATCAATCTCGTGGATGACCTGCCCCTGGTAATTCAAAATGTGCAGCTTGCCGGTGTAATTGCCGCTCTTTTGTGGCCAGGAAGCAAAAATTACTTCCGCAAACCCATCGTTGTCCAGGTCGGCCACAATTGGCTCGGAAGCAAAGCGGATGCCGGGGCCGGTGGCGGTGACATTGTAGGGCCAGTTGTGATGCTCGGTTTTGTCCAACCAGTAGGCGTGCAGACGGCCGTCATAGGAGGGGAAGAGGATTTCGGCACGGCCGTCGCCGTCCAAATCAGCCACCACCGGGTTGGGCAGCGCACTTTCAATCACATTGTAATCTTCGCTCAATGGTGCGCCTGTATCCACCGGCACCACCCGCCAATCAAACCCATCCTCATTAAAGCGGCTGCGGTCGGCATTAAAGATGTACACGCCAATGTAGCGACTGGGCGGATAACCGGCATGGCAATCATATACATTGCCCGTCACCACCACCTCATTCACCCCATCCCCATTCACATCGGCAATCACCGCCGGGCCATCGGCAAAATTCGTGCGGTAGCTTTCCGCACGTACCCCATTGCACTCCCCCCAACCGCGCAGTTCCACCTCCAGACTTTCCCAGATGCCCACCTTGCCCCAACCGTCGCCGCCATAGATCGGGTTGGCCGGAATCTGCGTCCCGTTGGCTTCATAGGCGTTGATATAATGCACATCGGAGGGCACAACCAGTTCACCTAACCCGTCACCGTCCAGGTCGCCGATGGCGGCGTTATCGTTATAAATACCCCAGCCGTAGCCACTTTCATTGTTAAGTTGGGGCCAGCCGTGTCGTAGACTGCCGTCGTGTTCGTAGACGTAAGTGTTGAGTTCATCACCTGTTGCTGTGACTACCAATTCCAGCGAACCATCAGCGTCCAGGTCATAGGCGGAGAGGCCGCGCAGTTCGTTTGTTTCCGGGCGGCGGTTCCACACTTCGTTGCCCAGGTGGTCATAGACAGTCAGATAACCACTGCCTTGCGCGACCACTACTTCCAGGTCGCCGTTGTCGTCCATGTCGGCCACGACCACACCCGGCCAGGTACGGTCGCCGGGTGGGTTAACCTCCCACTGAATGGTTCCATTTTCACCGTTGAGGGCATAAAGGGAGTAGGGAGAGGCGATGACTTCCGGTGTACCATCGTTGTCCAGGTCGGCGACGGCCGGGGAGGAGTACCAGCCTGTCTCACACCAGATGTCCTCACAGCCGCCTAACTGCCACTTGAGGACGGGCGCAGCAATGCCGCCGGCAGCAACGGAAGGCATATCAGCGCGGCTCCACCTTTGCATCCCGATGATTAGCCCCCCTACCACCAGTATCACAAACAAAAATTGTCGTTTCATCATCGTTCTCCTCGTAAATAAACCTCCCGGAGGTTGTCGCCTCAACGTTACGCCACTCTGAAAACCTCCGGGAGGTTAGATTTTCGCCTACTACGAACGGATGGTAAACAGACGGCCGTACCCCTGTCTGTAGCCCAAACCGGCTATGACTGGCTGCCAGAGACATCCGATTTCTTTGAGAAATCGGATGTCTGCCCAAAGCGAACAGTTCGTCAGCGGTTCGTGCCGGGTAGGAAACGCACACGATTACGGTATAATCGGAGGGGTTCAAGTGGTCAAGTATTCAGGTGTTCACGTAAACACTTGAACACCTGAACACACAAACACACAAACACTAAAACACAAAGACACAACAAAACGGAGAGTTGTAAATGGCGAATCAATATGATGTGGTAGTGCTGGGGGCGGGGCCGGGCGGTTATGTGGCGGCCATTCGCGCAGCCCAGTTAGGCTTGAAAGCGGCCGTTGTGGAGCGGGAATATTGGGGCGGCGTCTGCCTGAATGTGGGCTGCATCCCCTCCAAGGCGCTGCTGAAAAATGCGGAAATAGCGCACACCTTACAGCATCGCGGCAAAGAGTTTGGTTTTAGTTTTGATAATCTGTCGCTGGATTACGCCGCCGCTTTCAAACGCAGCCGCCAGGTGTCTGAGCGATTGGTGAAGGGTGTCGGCTTCTTGATGAAGAAAAACAAAATTGACACCTTCGACGGTACGGGGCAGTTAACCGGGGCCAATTCGCTGAAAGTGACGCTGAACAGTGGCGGCACGACCAATCTGGAAGCCAAAAACATCATCATCGCTACCGGGGCACGGCCGCGCAGCCTGCCCGGTGTACAGTTTGACGGCCAGCGCATCATCTCCTACAAAGAAGCCATTCTCACCGACAACCCGCCCCAGAAGTTTGTCATTATTGGCGGCGGGGTGATTGGGGTGGAGTTTGCCTATATGTGGGCCAACTATGGCGTGGATGTGACGATTGTGGAGATGATGGGCCACCTGCTGCCGCAGGAAGAGCCGGAAGTGAGCGATGTGTTGGAGAAGGCGTATAAGAAGTTGGGGGTGAAGTTGTTGCTGAACACGGCCGTGAAAAGCATCCAATCCACCGACAAGGGCGCACAGGTTGCCCTGCCCGACGGCAGCACATTGGAAGCCGATCAGGTGATGTTAGCCATCAACTTCCAGCCCAACGTGGAAAATATCGGCCTGGAAAAGGCGGGCATCAAGCTAACTGAACGCGGCGCGATTGCCATTGACGAGCATATGCGCACCAACGTGCCCAATATCTACGCCATTGGCGACGTAGCCACCGAATACCGGCTGGCACATATTGCCTCGGCCATGGGTATGGTGGCAGCGGAAACGATAGCCGGCGTGCATACCCAATCGCTCGACTTCCGCATGATGCCCCGCGCCACTTACTGCGTGCCTCAGGTTGCCAGCTTTGGTTACACGGAAGCGCAGGCCAAAGAAGCCGGGTATGAGGTGAAGGTGGGGCAGTTCCCCTTCCAACCGAACGGTAAGGCGTTGGGGCTGGGTGAGAAGGAAGGGTTTATCAAGATTATTGCCGATGCCCGCTACGGCGAGATATTGGGGGCGCACATGGTGGGGCCGGATGTGACGGAACTGCTGCCGGAACTGACGTTAGCGCACAATGCGGAGCTGACGGCCGAGGAAATTGCCCGCAACGTCCATGCCCATCCCACGCTGAGCGAGGCGCTGATGGAAGCGGCGCACAACGTAGAGGGGCAGGCGATTCATATGTAGTACAATGTCAACAACGTGATCCGAACTTTCCCATGTCATTCCGAGGAGTCTTCGACGAGGAATCCCGCCCACTATTATAGGAGAGGGATTCCTCGCTCCGCAGACTCCGCTCGGAATGACATGCAAAGTGTTAAAGTTAAGAAGACTTGTTTGACGGTGTATGTAGTCGTCATCCGTAAGCTGAAGTCTGTTATTCAAGACATCCGATTTCACAAGCAATCTTTGGTTGCCGAAATCGGATGTCTTTTGGTTTAGATGTTTGTTTTGATATAGCCTAAGGCTATGAGGCCCTGTGGCCCTTCGGCGACGGAGGTGTACACACCCGCTTTTTTGCCATCTTGCAGGATGTCGTCGCCGGGCTGGATGGGGGTTACGGGTTGGAGTCTGGTCAGCCGTTTGGCGAGTTTACCCCGGCTTTCCATGCGGGCGATGATTTCCTGGCCGGTGTAACACCCTTTGTGGAAGGAAACATCGTTCCACAAATCGGCTTCCAGGGGGATGTAGTCGAGGGTGAGTTCACGGCCGTAGCGCGGCACCCCCGCTTCAATGCGCAAAAAGTCAAACGCCGCCTCATCAGCCACCGGCAAACCCTGGCCGACCAGATGATTCCATATCGCATCTCGGTCGGCCGTCTGGCACATAACGAAGTAGCCATCGCCGTTGATGGGGTCAGTGCGGTGCAGATAGGCTTTTGCCCCGTTGACCTGACATTCACGCCAGTGGTGCAGGGGTAGCTCTTCGTCCGGGAGACCGGCGGCGGTGAGTCTGGCTCTGGATTGGGGGCCGTAGATGGCGAACACGGCCGTGTCCGCACTCAAATCCTCAATATGAAAATCGTCATTAAAAAAGACAAAACGCATCAGGTAACGGGCGATATTGTTGGCGTTGTTTTCGCTGGTCAGACAGTAAACCGTATCGCTGCTGGCGTACAAAATGAGCCGATCAATGATGCGGGCGATGTCGGTGGTCAGCACGGTGGCTGCGCCTGCGCCGGATTGCAGGTTGTCCACTTTGTTGGTGGACATGCGGTTGAGCAAATCCAGGCGCGTCTGTCCGGTGAATTTCAACATGCCCAGGCTGCTGCGGTCTACTAATACGGCATCCTGATGGGCGGCCTGGTAAATGGGGGTGGAAATTTGGGTGGTCATGGTTTCTACCTGTTTTTTAACGCAAAGGTGCAAAGGGTGAAAGGGGCAAAGAAGATAAAGAGAGGGAAGAAGTTGGGTTACTCGTTGGTTGGGAGGATAGAGATGGTGGTCAGTGGAATGACGCCTTCTTGGGCCAGTTCTTCTTCTCTGGCCTGCCATTGTTTGGCGAACGTTTGCAGGGCGGGCAGGTAGCGGCGTTCGTTGGTGACGGTGGTCTGGGTGATGAGGTCGGCGAGGGCACGGCCGTTGAGCCATTTGTACCGCTTTGTATCCGTCAAATCCCGATCCTCAAATGCTTCCAGCCCTTCTTCTAACTCCAACCGTACCTTCATGAAGTCATCAAATACCCGGTCAAGGTCACGCTCCTTGTTTTCTTCATAACGTGCCTGGTTATACACTTCCATTTCGGTTAAGGCGGTCATTAGACGCGACGGCCGTTTGCCTTGCTGGAGCTGCCTCACGGCCGTGACCACTTCTGATTCCCAGGCGGTCAGATTCACCAGCACATCCGCCACCGACCAATCACCAACTGTGCCTGTTTGCAATAAGGCTTCGTCTGGCAACGCTTCAATGATGACAAGCAGTTGCTCACGTGCGGCGTCTAGTTCCGATAAAAGAGTTTCTACTGTACCCATACTACTGAATTCTAACATTCGCCAGAAAGCATGACCAATTGTGACATCTATCACACCAGATGTATGATCTCTCACCTAACCCATTGCCCAAGGGGAACCTATACTTGAGCCGTAGAGTTGGTGATGGTAATTTGATTCTTTAATGGAGACATAAAGCTGAGAGACATAATTAACGTGATTAAAAAATGTCAAGTATAATCCCGATAATCAACGGTACCTGGAACAAATGGAAGTAAACTAACTGTTATGACCACAACTACCCCTCCTTCTGCACTTCCGCGCAATTTTGATGATGGTAATATGCCTGCACCTGCCCGCGTTGAGGATTCAGTACGGACTGCGGACAAAGCTACACCTCCTGGTGGGCAAACAGAAGTGAAGTGGAAAGTAGTGGCCGAAACGGCCGGAATTGCTAATGCCTCCATTATCGGTGGCCGCCTGCAAAGCGAAGGAATTCCTGTCCGCTGTTGGCAAGAGAGCGCCGGGCAGGCTTTTGGCCTTACCGTCGGGCTGCTTGGTACGGGTTATGTAGCTGTTCCGGCGGAATACGAGGCGCAGGCATTGGAAATTTTGGCAATTGATGCGAGTGAGTTTGTAGATGATGAGGCGACATCCGATTTTTCCCAAAAATCGGATGTCTAATTTTGCACAAAGGAGTGAAAAATGGCCGATACGACCTGGACAAATCAAGGTGATGTTTTGACTGGAGCCAAGAGCAACCGCCTCAAGTTTATTGTGGGCGGCGTGGTTTTGTTGACGGCCGTCGTCTTTTTGGTAGTGAACGCGATGAGCGGCAACACCCAACTGTACAAAACGGTGAACGAGTTCTACGCCGACCAGAGCCGCCTCACCGGGCGTGATTTGCGCGTCGCCGGTTGGGTGGTAGGGGACACCGTGCAGTATACGCAAATTGACGCCACCACTTCCCGCCTGGAATTTGATATCGTAGATGACCTGACTGACCCTAACGCCCAACGATTGCATGTAGTAGCCATGAATGAACCCAAACCTGATTTGCTGCAAGACCAGGCGCAGGCGTTGGTGGAAGGCAGTGCAGGTCAGGATGGTATTTTTTATTCTAATCCTGGTGGTCTGCTGCTGAAATGCCCGACGCGGTATGAGGAAATGGACCCGGCGTTGCACAATCCGAACCCGTAAGACGTGATGCGTGAATTGTGATCTCTTTTCTTGATTCATAATTCATAATTGGTAATTCCCTATGATTCCTGATCTTGGTTATGTAGCTTTGGGGTTGGCGTTTGTCACGGCCGTGTATGCAGCCGTCGCTGCCTGGTATGGTCATCGCAGTGACCAGCCGCGTTGGGTAGAAAGTGCCCGTAATGCCACCATTATTACCTTGCCCCTGGTAGCACTTGCCTGTTTATTGTTGATCGTTTCGCTGTTACGCAGCGATTTTTCCGTCGAGTATGTCTGGCGCGTCAGCAGTGTGGGGATGCCCGATTACCTCAAAGTAACCGCATTGTGGGGCGGGCAGGCCGGGTCACTGCTCTTCTGGAATTTATTGCTGGCCGTGTTTACGGCCGCCGCCATGCTGCGCAACTGGGGCCGCCAGCGTGAGATCATGTCTTACGCCATCATGGTTGCCAGCTTCACCCAGATTTTCTTTCTGGGACTTTCACTATTTATTGAGAACCCTTTTGCTCGTCTGCAATTTGTGCCGCCGGATGGCAATGGCCTGAATCCCCTGCTGCGGCATCCGGGCATGATCATTCATCCACCCATGCTGTACCTGGGCTTTGTGGGTTTTACTATTCCCTATACCTTTGCCATGGCCGCGCTCATGGCTAATAAACTGGATGACACCTGGATACGGTTGACACGGCGCTGGACGTTGGTGGCCTGGTTGTTTTTGAGTTTGGGGCTGATATTGGGCGGCCGTTGGGCCTATGATGTGTTGGGGTGGGGCGGTTATTGGGCCTGGGACCCGGTGGAAAATGCCTCGCTCATGCCCTGGTTGGCCGGCACCGCTTTCCTCCATTCGGTGATGATTCAGGAAAAGCGGGATATGTTCAAGATGTGGAACATGTTCCTCATTGTCCTGACCTACTGTCTGGTCATATCCGGCACATTCATCGTGCGCAGCGGCGTCATTTCTTCTGTTCATTCGTTTGCGCAGTCGGCCATTGGCCCGCTCTTTTTTGCCTTTATCGCCATCATGTTTGTCTTTTCGGTCTACTGGCTGAACAAACGGCATGAGGAGTTGAAGTCGGAAAATCATCTCAATTCCTTCCTCTCCCGCGAAGCGGCATTTCTGTATAACAATTTCCTCATTCTGGCGATTCTGGCGGTCGTGTTTTTGTTCACCTATTACCCCATTTTCTCTGAACTGATTACCGGCGAAAAGGGGTTTGTGGGGCCGCCGGTGTATGAACAGGCCACCGGGCCATTGTTTGGCGCGTTGGTCTTGTTGATGGGCGTGGCGCCCTTGACGATGTGGTACCGCACCAGTGCGCAGCGTATTGGCATGGCCGTGCGTTGGCCGGCGCTGGCGGCGCTCATTTTCATTGGTGTATTAGCCGTCTTGGGGATTCGTGATTGGCGGGCGCTGTTGGGTCTGTGGATTGTCTCCTTTGCTGCCATTTTGACGTTGTTGGAATTCTGGAAGGGGACACGCGGGCGCATGAAGTCCAAAGGGGAACGGCCGTGGACGGCCTTTGCCACTCTCATGGGGCGAAACCGACGGCGGTATGGCGGTTACTGGATTCACATGGGTGTCATCGTGATGGCCTTTGGCATCATTGGCATGGAACTGTTTCAGGAGCAAACGCAGATTCGGCTGGGTGTAGGTGACACGATCTCATTGGGGCGGTATGAGATGCAGTTTTTGGGCGCGGAACGTTTTCCGGGACCGGATGATTTGCTGATTACCCAGGCGACGGTGGATGTGTATGACAACGGCCGTTACGTCGGCCAATTCTATCCCCGCACCGAACTGTACACCCGCACCAACCAGCCCATGACCATCCCCGACGCTCGC
Organism: uncultured Ardenticatenaceae bacterium; assembly: GCA_964467705.1. Classification (GTDB taxonomy): domain Bacteria; phylum Chloroflexota; class Anaerolineae; order Promineifilales; family Promineifilaceae; genus CAADGU01. The sequence goes on from CAYXUZ010000007.1 coordinate 52,609, forward strand.
TCCACCATCAGCGAAGATTTTTACATCCTGATGATCAACTGGGAACCCACATCGGCCGATCAAGCTACCTTCCGCGTTTATCTGAATCCACTGGTGAACTGGGTGTGGGCCGGTGGCATCATTTTTGTCATCGGTACCCTCATCGCCGCCTGGCCGGATCGTAAAGAAGAGTTGGTTACGGCCGCACGGCCGCATCAGGTGGTGTTGACATCGGGTGATTAAGTGTCAAGTTTCATGTATCAGGTAATGAGGTGATGAAGTGAAAGACGAATTACCGATTACAGATTGCCGATTACGGATTACCAATTACGTTTTACGGATTACGTTTTACGGCTTGCTCCTGACATTGCTCTTGTTTGCCGTTGGCGTCGTTTTTGCCCAAACAGGCGAAGTCACCGATGACCAGGTGAATGAGGTAGCGAAGGATGTGTTTTGCCCGGTGTGCGAGAGTACGCCGTTGGATGTGTGCCCGACGCAGGCGTGTGCCGATTGGCGCGAACTGATTCGCACCCAATTGGCCGAAGGAAAAACCAAAGAGGAAGTGCAGGATTATTTTGCCCGGCAGTATGGTGATGGGGTGTTGGCGGCTCCACCCAAACGTGGCTTTAACCTGATCTTATGGGTGCTGCCGGTGTTGGGTGTAGCCGTCGGTGGTGTGTTGTTTTTCCGTTATGTGTGGCAGTTGCGGCGGGAAGGGGAAATGGCTCCGGCCGTTATGCCTTCAACCCCCTCAGCTTTTTCGGCCGTTTCCGCCCCGCAACCGGCCGTCCCCTTAGAAGCGAATGGCGATATGGCGCCTGGTGATTACGTTTCCCGTGTGGAAGAAGAATTGCTAACACGGAAATAGAAAGTAACAGGTGAGAGATGACTGATACGATACAAGTACCGGAGATGGAAGCGTCTGAACCGGCCGTTGAGGGAGAAGCAAAACCCAAACGAGGGATTCGGTGGACGGCCGTGATTATGTGGGTTGCCGTTGTGGGCATCCTGGCGGTGTTAGGTTGGGCATTGATCAACAGCGTAGCTCCCCGGCCCGAAGTAGGCGAGGTGGCCCCCGATTTCACGGTGGAATTCTTCACCGGCCATGAATGGGAGGGCCAACCGACCGCGACGCTGGATGACATGCGCGGCAAAGTGGTCGTGCTCAACTTTTGGGCATCCTGGTGTGTGGAATGTCGTTATGAGGCCGATGTGCTGGAACAGGCTTCGCAGCAATATGCTGATGATGTCGTCTTTTTGGGTGTGGCCTATGCCGATGTAGAGCCAAATTCCCTGGCTTACATGAGGGAATTTGACGTCAGTTATCCCCATGCACCCGACCTGGGCACCGATATTTCTGATCGTTATGAGATTACCGGCGTGCCGGAAACGTTTGTCATTGGGCGGGATGGCAAGATTGCCTATGTGCATATTGGCCCCATTGACCAACGAACGCTGGATACGGTTATTGCACCATTATTGGAAGAAGGATCATGACCATAGGCTCTATTTTACTGGGCGTTGCGCTCCTGATTTTGGTGGTGCTGTTTCTGGCACGGCCGTTTGTGCAGCGCGCCTCCCTCACCCATTTACCCCGTACTGACCGCCAACGGCTGTTAGCACGAAAAGAAGCGATACTGACGCAAATTTTGGCGCTGGAATTTGATTATGAAACGGGCAAAGTCCCGGCCGAAGTGTACCAGCCACAGCGCGAGGCGATGGTGGCCGAGGCGGCCGTTGTCTTGCAAGAATTAGATGCGCTGCCACTGGTTGGCCGGGTTGATGCCGAAATAGAGGCGGCTATTGCCCAATTGCGCGGGCAAACGGCCGTCACAACACCCCCGGTAACTGCGCCGGTGGCGGCGCCAGTAGTAGTGCAGGTGACGGGGAAAAATGGTCACGGCCGTTTCTGCACCCAATGTGGTTCACCGATTGATCCCGGCGACAAATTCTGTGCCCGCTGCGGCCACAAACTAAACAACAGATTGGAGGAAGAAGCAGATAATGTTCCTGAAAAATCTGTTGAGGTCTAAGCGTTTTTTGTTGGCTACGGCCGTTCCCCTCATCCTATTTTCCATTCTTACGATTGATACCCCGACTACCGCCCAGGAACCGGTGTTACCCCTGATGCCACCGGACGCGAACGCAGGGCTGGAAATCTATAATGAGCGTTGTGTGCTTTGCCATGGGCCATTAGGCATGGGGGATGGTGAACAGGCATTGGCGGCCGGACTGGAGCCGCGCAATTTTACCGATCCGGCCTATCATCTGGCCGCCGACCCGCAGGTGATGTTTGATGTGATCGCCAATGGCAGCCTGGCGAATGGGATGCCCCCGTTTGGTTCGACTTCATCCAACCCGCTCAATGAAGGGGACATCTGGAATCTGGTAGCGGCCGTTTACAGTTTTGGCGTCACTCCATCAGACCTGGAAGAGGGAGAAACTCTGTTTGCCGATCTGGAGGGTGATCCGGTAACGATTCCCGGTCTGGAATACTGGTTCACCCACAGCAACCAGAGTGCGCTGGCCGACCTGGAAAATGGGGATTGGGGCGTGGATGTATCTGCGTTGTCAGAAGAAGAGAAACTGCGGCTGGTGGATTACGGCCGTGCCCAACAGTACACCTACGCCAACCCTATGGCTGCTTTTGAACCTATCGAGGCTGCCACCATTACCGGCCTGATCGTGAACGGCAGTACCTCCGAAGAAGTGACCGAAGGTGAAGCCATCTTGCGGGCATTCAACACTAATTTCGAGCAGACCATGATCATGACGACAACGGTGGGGGCGGACGGCCGTTACACCTTCAATCTGGAAAATGTGCTGCCTGACTGGATTTTTCTGGTTACCACCGATTACAACGATCTCACCTTCAACAGCAACCCCAACCGGCTGGACCGTACCCAACCGGAACTAAACATGCCCATCATTGTTTACGACACCACCGCTGATCCCGGCGTTGTTACCATTGGCCAGATTCACATGATCATGAACTTTACGGCCGATGGTATCCAGGTCTCCGAACTTTACGTGTTTAACAACAGCGGCAATGCTGTATTTGTGGGCGAAACGGGCGACTTTGCCGATGGTGTCGTCGAAATTTCTCTGCCTGCCGGGGCTGAAGGGGTCAATTTTCAGCGTTCCTTTGGCTCGTTAGAAAGTTTCTCGCCGGCCCCCGAAGTCATTCAGACAGAGACCGGCTGGGCGGATACCGTACCGTTACGTCCTGGCGAGGGCAGCACCAATTTGTTGGTCAGCTACCAACTGCCCTACGACGATGGATTGCAACTGGCGCACCCCTTGGCCTATCCCACGGAAGGGGCAACGGCTATTTTGCCGGACGGCGGCGTGCGGCTCAGTGGCGAAGGCTGGCAAAGCCAGGGCAGCCAGCAGATGGCGAGTGGCGCATTTGCCGCTTATATGAATAGCGATCTGACGGGAGCAACCTCGCTTTATCTGGAACTGGACGGCCGTCCCACCCAACTCTCTGACGCACAAGGTAATTCCATGTTGGTGCGCAACGAGTCCCAGGAATTGATTGTTGGTCTGGTGGCTTTGGCGATAGTCGGTGCGCTGGCGGTGGTGATGGTGAACAGGTGGCGGGCGGACACGCCCGTTGCCGCCGACCCTCATACCCTGCTGCAAACCATCGCCGACCTGGACGATGCCTATGCCGCCGGGCAAATCAGCGCAGGCAATTACCAGCAGCAGCGGGAACAATTAAAACAAGAACTCATCACCATCTGGCCTGAGTGAAATCAGGCGCCGTGAGACATGCGATTTCTTGGAGAAATCGCATGTCTGGCAGCAACCCATCTCCCATGTACAAATTTGTCACTATTTACCGCAAAGTTGATGATGAAGCAAAATTAGAAGCATTTTTTTCAGAAACACATTTGCCGCTGGCCGAGGCTTTGGCCGGTCTGCGTCGTAGGGAAGTCAGCCGTATCTCCCACAAACCGGGTGGCGGCCAATCCCGTTACCATCTAATGTTTGAACTCTATTTTGAAGATGAGGCTGCCTTTGAGCGCGCCATGCTCAGCGAAACCGGGGGCAAACTGATTCAGGCGCTCAAACCCTGGGCTGACGCCAAAATCATCACCTGGTTCTTCGCCGAATCCTTTGCAGAATGATCCGCAAAGAACGTGAAGGTTTTCTCCCACTGCTCACTTTTCACTACTCACTCCCCCCCAGAAGAGGCGGCCGGAATGAAGGTCTGGTAGATCAAGGGGGAATACTGGTAGGAATCGGCCACGATACGGCCGTCTTGCTCCCCTCCCAACATGTACAACGTGGTTTCCACATGAGCCGCGCCGAGATCAGCCCAGGTGGCCGCATTTGCCAGAACGGGCGTGTTGAGAATCGTCCACTGCTGCCCAACCGGGTCAAACAATTCGCTAAATGCGGCCGTATCAGCGGCTAATTGTTCCCCCCCCACCACATACAACTTGTTCAGAATGCTGGCGGCCCCGGCTCTGGCACGAGGTTGGAGCATGTCTGGGCAAGATTGCCATGCCTGGGTCTGGGGATTGAACTGCTCACAAACCGCCAGGATGTTCTCGCCGTCAAAACCGCCCACTGCATACAGATTGCCAATGAGCGTCCCCCCGGCCAGATGAGCGCGGGCATGGGACATGGGTGGCAGCGGCTGCCAGCGATCTTGCACCGGATCGTACACATACGCTGTATCCAGGTATTCTTCGCCGTCCCAACCGCCAAAGAGGTAGAGGAAACTGCCATCAGAAAGCGCCAGCCCCCCAGCAATGGGTTGTGGCAGCGATTGGGCGACCCGCCAGGCGTTGTTCGTGGGACTGTACACTTCCAGCACGTTGGTTGGTTGGCCGTCTGCCAGCCGACCGCCGGGTACAAAAATCTCGCCAAACAAACTGGCCGCGGAGGCTTCGGTCACGGCCGTTGGCTTTCTGGCTACCTCCGTCCAACCCCCGCTCTGGGCATCGTAAGCCAAAACGGAATCAGTAACACCCTCGGCTGTCTCGCCGCCAATGGCGTATACACGCAGTCCAACTGCCTGCGCGGCCAGTCCCGAACGTGGTGAGGGCAACGGCCGTAGGGTGGCCCAGTTCTCACCCAAATCAACAGACTCATAGGGGGGTGGCGTGGCCGAGGCTGTTGGGTTAAATTGCCGGATGAGGACGACCAGCATCAGCAGGGCTACGGCCGTCAGGGATATGGCCACTATAATCAGTCGGCGACGGGTGGGGCTGGATATGGGTGCGGTGGACACAGTGGATTCGGTGCTCGCAGTGTTATCAATGGGCGCAACCGGGGCATCAGAGGGCGGATGTGGCAGGGGTGTAGTAACGGCCGTCGAGTTGCCGTTACCCGGCAGTTCTACCCCTGGCATTACGATGACGCCTTGCTGCAAGGCAACGGCCGTTGCCTCCGTGCGCGAGGCTGCACCCAATTTGGTAAAGATATTCCGCAGATGAACTTTCACCGTGTTTTCGCTGATGAATAGCTCGGCCGCAATTTCTTTGTTACCGGCCCCGCGAGACATACAGCGCAACACTTCCAGTTCGCGGTCGCTTAAAGGTTCTCCAAGTTCAGGCATAGTAGTGGTTTAACTTATAGAGGATCCAGTTTGAATTTGAACATTCTTTTCGTGTCAGGTGGCAGGTTACTTGCCACCTGATACCATTACGGTGTCGGCGGGGGGACGACAAACGGTGCGGCCGTTATCGGCTCTGTGTGGGTCAATGGTAGCGTTCCAATGATGGGGCCACTGGGTGTAGGTGTGGCTGCCAGACAGCCATTGCGGGCCGTTTCTAATTTACCGGCTAACTCGCCATCATTCGATTGCCGCGTGGCTTCTTCGTATAACAACTGGGCCGGGCACCAATCCTGCAAATTAGCATACTGGTCGCCGTGCGCCACCAAAATTTGCAGCAATTTGGCGCAGGCGTCACCATAAAACGGAGCGGCCGCACACAAATCACGGAAATAATAGGCGGCCGCATCCCAATTTACGCCAAAGAAAGAAATACCTTGGGTATACAGTTCGGCCCAGGTCTGGTAATCGCGCATCGCCTGGGGCAGGGCGCCCAATTTTTCCGCCTGAGCCAGATAATACAATCCCCTTTCCGACTGATTTTCGTCAAATAAGAGTTGGCTGTACCCCAGGTAGGCTTCAAAAAGCAGCCGGTCTGTCTCTTCACGTTCGTAACTGGGGAACTGTTGCTGAAAGGCGACGAGGCCGGAAACAGCTTCCTGCCACTCTTTGCTCACGCTAAGGCGACGCAGGCGTTGCAGTTCTGTCTCTGGGCTGCTGATCTGGCCAGGTGTTGGTGTTGGTTCCGGGGTGCTTGTAGGTTGGGAGGGGGCAGTAGCCGTCGGGGCTGTGGCTAATTGATCCTGCGCGACCTGCGCCTGTGTCGCTTCGGCTTGCAGCCGCAGTGCATCCCGGTTATTCGGTTCACGAGTCAATACCCATTCCAGGCGGCGCAGCGCCAGATCATAATTGCCCTGGCTGATGTTTTCGGCGGCCAGGGTTGTCTGGCGTTCTATATTGGTTAACAGTTCGGTCTCCTGGCGGTTAGAAAGCTGACGTTGCCCACTCTGGTAGCCCAGAAAACTGACCAGAAGTAGCCAGGCCATGATAACTGAAATGAGGATGAGGCCGATGCCTATCAGGCGAGCGGTACGGCGTGGAGGAGTGGAAGGAGGGGCCGTGATGGCTGGCTCGCTGGTAACGGCCGTTTCCATAGGCGCAGCCGTTTCGGACGATTTTTCTGCCGGGGGCATCACATCACTCATAATTAAGACCAATCGGTTGAGGTTGCGGTAGATTGATTATGCAGGGAACCGCTAACGGGCACAAGTATACCTCATTGTGCCAGGATGTCCCGGTAGACGGTTACTGTTTGGGCGGCGATTTGCCGTTGGGTGTAGTGTTGTAATACTCTTTCACGGCCGTGCTGCCCCAGTTGGTATTGTAATTCTCTATCTCCCATGAGCGTTATGAGATGGGAACGTAATCCGGCCACATCTTCTTCTTCAAAAATCAACCCTGCGTTGCCGATAACATGCGGAATTTCGCCACTGCTCGCGCCGATGACCGCCGTTTCACAGGCCATCGCTTCAATCAACACCCGGCCAAACTGCTCTTTCCAGTTGGGCATGGTGCGAGAGGACAGCACCAGCACATCAAGCTGTTGCAAATAGGCGGGCATTTGCAGCGAAGAGATAGGGCCATCAAAAAAGACCCGCTCGCTGATGCCTAAATCGCGGGCTAATTGCACCAGCGACGGCCGTGATGGGCCATCCCCGGCAATATGCAGCCGCCAGATGCCGGGTAATTCGGCCACCGCCCGCAGCAGCACATCTACTCCTTTTTCAGGCAGCAGCCGCCGGTTTGCTGCGCCAATAATGAAGCCACGTCCGGCATCACGCTGTGATGGTGGGCAGAACAGATCCGGGTCAACCCCGAATTGGGGAATGACCCGGTGTGGCCCGGTGTACCCCTTGTTGCGCCAGACACACGCGGCTTCTTGATTGCCCAAAATGGCAAAGTCAACCCCGGCCAACACCTCTTTTTCCAGGTAACGGAACGGCAAGGGATACTGTTTTGCCAGATTTTGCCAGGAGAAAAAGAGTGTTTTTGCGCCTACCTGCCGTGATTGCCGCAGTGCCAGCCAGGTAGCCAGGTTATAAGGTTCTTCGTCTATATGTACAATATCAGGCCGAATTTCAGCCAGCCGCTGTTTGAGTTTGGGGAAATGGTAGGTGTGAAAATGCCCATTGAAACGAATAGGGTCAACCAGTAAGCGATAGCCCTGTGTATGCGCCCGTTCCAGTTCCACCAACCCCGCCGGGTCAAGCCAGACCGGAGGCACAATCACGGTTAACTCCACATCATCAAATCGGGCCATTTCTTCTAGTTTGCGCTGGTAAGCCCCAACCAGGCACGCTTTTGAGAGCATGAGAATTTTCATAGTAATTGGGTAATTACCGCCTGTCTTGTCGCAGCCCTTCATTTTGCTATACTTGCCCCGCTTTGACAAACAACAGGCAGTTTATGCACCGCTTTCTTAACAACAGTTCAGGCCCATCCCATTGGGGGTGGGCTTTGTTGCTATTGGTGGGCGCGATGGCGGCGGCGCTGCGGTTCTGGCAGTTGGGGCAGATACCCCCTGGCCTGTATCGGGATGAGGCGTTTAACGGGCTGGATGCACTGCGAGTCCTGGATGGGGATTACCCCATTTTTTTTATGGCGAACAACGGCCGTGAGCCTGCCTATATCTACCTCACTACTTTGTTTGTGGGATTGTGGGGCCGTTCGGTCACGGCCGTGCGCCTGGGGGCGGCGCTGGTGGGAACTCTCACGGTGTTGCCGGTCTTTTTGCTGGCAAGGGCCTGGTTTGGCTGGCGCGTGGCGCTGTTTGCTGCCTGGCTGTGGGCGGTGACATTGTGGCCGTTGCATCTGAGCCATGTGGGGCTGCGGGTCATTTTGCTGCCCGGCTGTCT
>CAYXUZ010000007.1:61081-67843 GCA_964467705.1 uncultured Ardenticatenaceae bacterium
CGGCTTGCGGGCCGGGCTACTGCCGCCTCTACTGGCGCTGACCTTCTGGCTGGGGACGCTGGCGTACCGGCGGCAGCAAAGGTGGCTGTGGCTGGTGGCCGGGCTGGTGTATGGCCTGGCGTTTTATACCTATCTGGCGGTGCGTTTTACGCCAGTGCTGCTGTTAGTCGTGGGGCTGTTTTTGCTCTGGCGGCGCGGCAAGGAGCGATTGTGGCCGGGTGTGGCCTGGTTTGCGGTGGGCACGGCCGTCGCTCTTTTTCCACTCGCCCTTTTTTATGCCACCAACCCGGAAATGTTGGTTGGCCGTTCCGGGCAGGTCTCCATTTTTAATCCGGACATCAACAATGGCAACCCCTGGGGACTACTGCTACGCCAGACAGGGCTGGCGCTGGGGTTGTTTGTCTGGCAAGGGGACAGTATCGTGCGGCACAATCCGGCAGCACGGCCGTTGTTTGACCCCCTAATGGCTGTCCCCTTTTTTATTGGGTTGGTCTGGTGCTTGCGTCGCTGGCGGCTGTCGGCGATTGCCACTACGTTGCTCTGGGTGGCGCTGATGTTGGGCGTCACCATTCTGGCCGAAGATGCGCCCCATTTTTTGCGGGCGGTGGGCATCTTACCGGCGGCGCTTTTTATACCGGCGTTGGGATTGAACTGGTTGTGGGCATGGCCGAAGTTGCCTCTGTTGATGCGGCGGGTGGGAGTGCTTAGTTTGCTGGTGGCCAGCCTGGTGTTGACGGTGCGCGATTATGTGGCCTACGGCCGTGACCTGCAAACAGCCCTCCTCTTTGAAGCGGCCGCTACGGAGATGGCCGGGCAACTGAATGAGGAAGCAGAGGGTACGGCCGTGTACCTGGATAGCTGGTTTTGGGACGAGGTTACCCAAAAAGGGTGGCCTTCCATCCCCTTTCTGGCTGATCTGGCGAATGTCACCTTTTTCCGGCCAGAATTCGACCTGCCGCCCGCCCAACCGGGGCAGCCTGTCTCGCTTTACACCTGGCAGTTTGGCGACTTAAGTTTTGTGCCCGGCATGATGATGCCGCCTGTCCTGGTGACATTGCATACAGGCGAAATGGCGCGCGGTGATTTGGAGGAGACCGCTTATCCGCTCTATGTGCGGTATCACTTTCAGCCGTTGGCGGCTAATGAGGTGGCTGAGTGGCCGGAGGTGGTTAATTTTGACAATGAGTTGTGGCTGCGGCAGGCAACTGCCGTGCAGCTTGGCGAGCAGATGTTGCAGGTTGATTTAATTTGGGAGGGGGAGACGGCCGTTTCCCCCCACCTGATTGCCTTTGTGCAACTGGTAGGCCCGGAAGGGGTGCTGGCTCAGATAGATTTGCCACCGGGCGGCAGTGATGGGCAGGTGCGCCCCTGGCAGGCGGATTGGTGGCGGCCCGGTGTGTGGCTGCATGAACAACGCCTCCTCAAACTGCCAGCGCCCTATGACCCGGCAAGCCAGCGCCTGATTGTGGGCGTGTATGATCCGGTCACGGCCGTGCGCCTGCCCATCTTAGACAAAAATGAGAATCCGGTGGGTGATAGTTGGGAAATCGCCGTCATGCCCAATTGAGCCTGGGCTGATTTAGGGTAAAACATAGGAATGGTTGGGCGAGGATTGGTTTTTCAATGCAGAGACGCTGAGTCGCAGAGAGATAAAACCTTTGCGCTTCTGTACCTCTGCGTTAAAGTCTTGCTTTTGGGCATGTTGATGGCTGTACCCTGGCAGCCGGTTGGGGCGCAAACGGAACCGACACCCACGCCGGACGAAGCTGGCGTGATTTATATGATCGTCCAGCCGAATGATACGATGTGGGCCATTGCCGGGCGGGCGGGCATTACGCTGGCCGAACTCCTGGCCTTCAACGGCTTGCAAGAGTCGGATTTTATTGTGCCGGGCCAGCAGTTAATTGTGGGATATGGCCAACCGCCAACCACGCCGACGCCGGACATCAGTCTGACGCCAACCGCCACGCTGCCCCCACCCACGCCGCGCCCGCCGTCGCCCACACCACCGGTTACGGCCGTGTGCCTCTCCGCCTTTCATGACGATAACAGCAATGGGCTGTTTGATAGCGATGAACCTTTACAAGTGGGTGTGGCTTTTACGGTGTATACCAATGAAGCGGTGATCACTAACTATGTAACGGATGGCCTTTCTGAGCCATATTGTATTTCACTGGTTCCTGGCAGTTACCAGATCGCCCGTTCGGTGGGAACGGGGGAGGTGTTGACCAACGCTGGCAGTCAGGCGGTCATGTTGAACCAGGGGGATATGATGTTACTGGCGTTTGGCGGCCGTGTGGTGGGGGCAACGGCCGTGCTGCCCACGCCAATTGGATTATCGAATGAAGGAGAGGGGGAACGGCCGTATCCTGGCGAACCGGCTCTGGTTGTTATTGGTTCTACACCTGCTGCGGTGTCCACTTCGCCTTCTAGCGGCGGCCAGCCAGCCACACCAATTAGCCTGATCCCCCTGGCTGCTGTTATTATTGGAGGCTTGCTGCTTACATTGGCAGCGATCTATTTTGTACGGACACGGCCGTAAGCCGTAAATCTGACTTGTAATCCGATTACGGACAACGGACTACGGTTTACCAATTTTTTTAGAAGAGGGAAGCATGATGAATAAACAGGTTTTGAAAATACTCCTGATTGCCCTACCGCTGGTTTTGCTGGGGCACACAACCAGGACAAACGCGCAAACCAACCTGCTGCAAAACCCCAGTTTTGAGCAGCCCTTCCAGGCCAATGGTGAGGCCAATAGTTGGGGACGCTGGCATCGTAACAGCAGCCAGGACCAGTTCAATGACTGTGCCAATGGTTATGCCAAACTCCCCCACTGGATGGCAGAGACTAATCCGGTTTTGGTGAGGCAGGGCGCGGCGTCTCAACATGTTGGTAACATGTGGGATACCTGGAATGCCGGCGTTTTCCAAAATGTGCCCGTGACGCCTGGAAGCACCTATCGTTTCACCGTCTGGGCTTACTCTTTTGGCAGCAACGAAGATTACCCGACCCCTTCAGACGGCAATTTACAATCGAATGTGCGGGTGGGGATTGACCCCAACGGCAGCGGCGTCTGGCATGATGCCGATGTGGTGTGGGGGGCAACGGCTAACCCGCTGGATAACTGGCAGCAGGTGAGTGTGGAAGCGACGGCAACCGGCAACCAGATTTCCGTTTTCACCAGCGCCAACTGGGGTGTGCAGGGGGTGAACCAATGCCGCCGTCATTTGGACACCTGGTTTGATGTGGCCGAAGTGATCGAAGTTGGCCCGCCGCCGACCAATACGCCACCGCCCCAACCCACCTCACCGCCACCGCCGCCCGTTACCAATACCCCCGTGCCACCTACCCCCACCTTCACGCCGGAAGTGTCCCCGACATTTACGCCCGTACCGACGGATACACCCACACCCACCCATACGCCGGTTCCCGGCGGCACCATCTGTGTCAATGCCTTTGCCGACGATAACGCCAATGGGGTGCGTGATGACAACGAAGGGTTCATGGGTGGGGTCACGTTTACCATTGCCAGTTCCACCCAGTTAGTAGCGCAGGCGGTCTCTAATGGTTCGCCGGAGCCGATTTGTTTTGAGGCATTAGAAGCGGGAATATATACAGCAACGCAGATTGTGCCGAATGCATTGGAGATGACAACGGCGGCCAACGCTATGTTAGAGTTGAGTGTGGGCCAGGTAGTTGGGGTGGAATTTGGTAGCCGGGTGCGTACGGGGGAACCTACACAAGCGGCCACGGAAGTGGCGGCCGTGCCTGGCGCCACCACTACACCGATGTCTAGTGATACGGCGTCAGAAGCGAACAGCGATGGTGGGACAAATTGGCTGGCTTTGGGCGGGTTGCTGTTGTTGGTCACGGCCGTTGTCCTGTTGGGCGCGCTGGTTTTCCTGGTGCTGCGTGGGCAAAAGGCGGCGTGAGCCGTAAACCGTAATCCGTGAGCTGTAATCCGTAATCCGATTACGGGTCACGGATTACGAACATCAATGCCACCTTATACCCGACGCTGGTTATTTTGGACGGCCGTCCTGCTGTTGGCAGTGGTGGCGGCCGTTCCTTTGTTTGCCGGGCCGGGTCTGTTGAATACACGGGGTGGGGGAGATAGTCCCTTTCTGCTCCAGCGGTTGCAGCAGTTGGAAACGGCCGTCCTGGATGGTCACTTTCCCGCCCGTTGGATGCCAGACGCCAATTACGGCTACGGCTACCCCTTCTACAACTACTACGCCCCTCTCTCCATTTACATCACCCTTTTCTTTCGCCTGATGGGGTTCAGCTATATTCAGGCCATACAGCTTTCCCAACTGGCCGGTTTCATCGTTGCCGCAGCCGGGATGTTTGCCCTGGCGCGGCGTTGGTTTCAGAGTGAGTGGGCGGGTTTGCTGACGGCCGTTGCCTACACCTTTGCCCCCTTTCATATGGTCAATGTCTACGTGCGCGGCGACTCCCTGGCCGAATTTTGGGCAATGGCCTTTTATCCATTGGTTTTATTGACGGCTGATCAATTAGTGGCAGGTGGCAAGTGGCAGGTTGCAGGTGAAGAAAAAAAACTTGCTACTTGTCACTTGCCACTTGCCACCTTCTCCCTCTCCTACGCCGCTCTCATCCTCAGCCACAACATCTCCGCCCTCATCTTCTCCCCCTTCCTGTTGTTGTATATCTTGCTGCGCTGGCTGCACCTCCGCCGAGAGCCAACCCCGGAAGCCGAAAGCCTGATTCCGGATTCCGGATTATGGATTACCGATCACGGATCACGTCTCTTCGCCGCCATCCTCCTCGCTCTCGCCCTCGCCGCCTGGTTCTTTGTGCCCGCGCTGGCGGAAAAAGGGCTGGCGCAGTTGGGGCCAGTGACGGAAGGATATTTTCATTTCAGCAATCATTTTTTGGGGATGCCCGATCAACCTTTATGGCAAAACAGCTTCTTGTTTGAATATGGTGTAGACGGCCGTGCCGCCTTCCGCATGGGCCTCATTCAAACCATCTCCGTCCTCATGGGGGTCATTCTACTCCTGATTCCCCCCCATTCGCGTTCATCCGCGTTCATCCGTGTCCCCTTAACCATTGACCGTCGCCTGTTCATTTTGCTCACACTGTTCATCAGCACGGTCATGCTGCTGCCCCTGTCACGGCCGTTGTGGGAACACCTGCCCCTGTTATCCTTCACTCAATTTCCCTGGCGTTTCCTCTCTGTACAGGCATTTGCCGGGGCGTTAGCGGTGGGGGCGTTGGCCCTTTTGCCCTGGCGCAAAGCGGTTGTGCCGGTCACGGCCGTGTTGCTCATCGCCGCCGCGCTGGGCAACCTGCACACCGACCACCTGCCGCTCACCGACGCCGACGTGACGCCGGAGCGGTTGGCACAATATGAATGGTTCAGCGGCAACATCGGTACCACCATCAGCGCCGAATACCTGCCTACCACTGTGCAGCCCCGTATGATGACCAGCGGTTGGTTGAATGACGAGGTGCGTTGGCCGGTGCGGGCATTAACCGGGGAATTAACCAACGCCGTCCTGCAGAACGCAAAAACCGGGCAGCAAACATGGCAGGTGGAAACGGCCGTGCCCACCACCCTCATCTTCCCCATCTTGCACTGGGCGGGCTGGCGGGGCTGGGTAGATGGCGAGGAGGTGGCGATACGGCCGTCGCCCGGCTCTGGCATGCTGCTGCTCGAACTACCGGCGGGGGAACATCGCGTCGAATTGCGCCTGACGCGAACGCCAGCGCGACTTGTGGCCGAATTGATCTCGCTGGCGGCAGTTGTGGGGGTGTGCTGGTTTATCTTGCGCGATACTTTGCGCATAGCCAACAGGGGGCGTATGATCAGATGGGTATGGCTGACCGGGTCAGGGCTGGTTTTGTTATGGCTGATGGCCCGCTTGTGGCCGCAGCCCGAAGTGACAAATGATGATTTGACCTGGGATTTTGTGCAGATGGCGTATTTGCATCACGCCCCGGAGGGGGTGGCTTACTCTAACGGTGCTGTGTTGCAAGGTTATGAGTACAGTGCCGATGTGCTCGGCGCGGGTGAAACTCTGACCATCCGCCTAAATTGGGAGGATGCCGGGTCAATGCCACTTACCTTGCGATTGGTGACGCCAGCCGCCAACCGGGTATCTGATCCGCCGCCGCCGGTGGTGGCCGAACAAACGCAGCAGATTCAAAATGGGTGGGGTACATTTCATCTGCCAATCCCGCCTGACGCGCCGCCGGGTATGGTTGTGCCGCAGTTGGTGTTGGCCGACGGCCGTCCGCTCACCCCCTCCGGCGCAGAGCGTGGTGATCTGTTTTTACGGCCGTTACACATTAAAAATAACATTCCGGCGGCGCAAAATGTACCGGTGTTGGATGGGCGGGCAACGGCCGTGCAACCACGTTCCCCTGACGCCCTGGACATTCAGTTGGTGTGGCGCACGGCCGTGCCGCTTACCAACAACTACAATGTTGCGCTGCGACTCACGGACGCCAAAGGGCAGTTTTTACAACTGGCCGACCGACAGCCAGGGTATGGATTTTTACCCAGTAGTTTGTGGCCGGTGGGGGAATGGATAAACGACTGGCAGGCGCTGGCGCTGCCGCCTGGTGAGCATACGTTTCCTTACATTCTCTTGGCCCAGCTTTATGATGTCAGCGCCCCGCACCAGCCGGTGCTGACGCGCCGCCTGGGTGAGTTATGGCCGGGCAGTGGTGGTGATTGGCGGTTCCAACCCAATGAGCCGCTGTTTGTTTTGCCGGAGGAGATGGTGGCGGCGA
>CAYXUZ010000007.1:67853-69959 GCA_964467705.1 uncultured Ardenticatenaceae bacterium
GCCGTGTTCAACGACCAGATTGCCCTGCGTGCTTTTACCCTTCACCAATCGGAATCAGCGATTGAGGCGGCTCTGATCTGGCAGGCGCTTACCCCAGGGCAGGTAGATTACACCCGTTTTGTGCATCTGATCCCGGCAAATAGTAATCAACTCCCGCTGGCGCAAGATGACAACTTGCCGCTTTATGGCACCTACCCCACCAGCCAATGGACACAAGATGAGGTGGTTTCGGAGATGGTATTGCTGGATTTGACGGCCGTGCCCCCTGGCAGCTATCAACTGGCGGTTGGGTTTTATGAGCGGCTGGCTGACGGGACGATTGTGCGGGCGACGGCCGTAGACGAAAATGGCGCCCCCCTGGCTGATGACCGGTTTATTTTGCCAGACTTGGTTGTGGTTCGATAAAGGAGATTGGAGAACAAATCTCCAATCTCCAATCCCTAATTCTCTGCCTGTCCAATAAAATCCAACGCCCTGGACACACTGTCTTCCGGTTTGACGTTGTACTGGATGTCGGCGACACGGCCGTCTGGCCCCACCACAAAATGGCTGCGAATAACCCCCATGTACTGTTTGCCCATAAATGATTTTTCGCCCCACACATCATATGCACCCGCCACCACATGATCCGGGTCGGCCAGCAGGTGGTAGGGGAAGCCCATTTTAGCCCGCCATTTGGCCAAGTCTTTGGGCTTGTCCGGGCTGAGGCCGAAGATGGTCGCCCCGGCTGCTTCAATAATGGGGTAATTGTCGCGGAAGCCACATGCCTGTTTGGTGCAGCCCGGTGTGTCCGCCTTGGGGTAAAAGAACAAGACCACCTGTTGCCCCCGGTAATCTGACAGTTTGACCGGGTTGCCTTCATCGTTTAGCAGTTCAAAATCAGGGGCTATATCGCCTACGTTTAGCATGTTGTTTCTCCTTTGCATCGGGCGGCCCCGTTGGGAACCGGCCACAGCAGATTACTATTTGAACTATAGCACCGTTTTGCTAAAGGGGAACAAATTGCCACTGGATGACGTTGAGTGGGTATGTGGATGGTTGGGAAAACGTGAAACGGCCGTAGCATCCCCGTCAAGAAAATCATCACCCCCTCCTATATCCTGACCACATCTACCGAAACCAACAATTCACCCTTCATCCTTTATAATTCCTGATTCTGTAGGAGGTGCAACATGCCATTTTTATACATGACATTCTGGTCTTTTGTCATCATCATCGGTCTGAGTTTATGGCGGTTACAAAGTTGGGGTGAACGCACGGCCGTCACCATCATTACCCTCCTCGTCCTCTTAGTCACCCAATCCCTCTTTGTGCAACTCACTATTGCTGCCGGGGTAGATGCCAGCGATGCCTTGTTAGCGCCGCAGCGTTACCTGCAAAGCGGCCCCATTGGCTGGATGGCGCTGCTCATCATGCCCTGTGGCTGGCTCGGCCCCTTCATTGGCATGAACATCGTTGCCCGCTGGCATGATGGGGAGATGATGCAAGCGTAGACTGTTAGCCATAATCCGTGAACCGTAATCCGTGAACCGTAATCCGAAGTCCGATAACTGGTCACGGAATGCGAAATACGGATTACGTTCTTCACAACTCCGGCCCCTTATCCGGTTTCCCCCGGCCCAATTCAATCGAACGTTGATAGGCGGCCCAAATGCCCCGGCTGATGACGGTGCGCAGGCCGCCTTTCTCCATATGGTAGAGCGCCGCCGCCGTCGTGCCACCCGGTGACGTGACCTGGTTGCGTAGTTCGGCCACATGCTTGCCCGATTGGGCCGCATATTCCACCGAGCCGAGGATGGTCTGAAAGACCAACTCCTCAGATACCCGACGCGAAAAACCCATATGCACACCGGCGTCAATGAGCGCCTCCATGAACAAAAAAATGTAACCGGGGCCGGAACCACTGAGAGCAGTCGCCATATCCAGGTATTCTTCTTCGTCCACAAAAATCTCTTTGCCTAATGAGCCGAGGATTTCCCGCGCCTGATCTTTGTGTTCGTCGGTCACTTCGCGGGTGGCCGTCCAGACGGTGATGCCCTGGCCGATTTGGGCCGGGGTATTGGGCATAGAGCGCACGACGGCTGCGTGCGCTGCGCCATCTGCCAG
>CAYXUZ010000007.1:69969-86907 GCA_964467705.1 uncultured Ardenticatenaceae bacterium
CAGTTTGCGAATGGGCACCCCGGCGATGATGGAGAGCAGCAAATCCCGGCTGCGCAAGTGGCCGCGAATTTCCGGCAGCACCAAAGGTATAGATTGCGGCTTGATGGAAAGCACGATGATTTGCCCGGCTTCGGCCGCTTCTCGATTGTCCTTTGTCGTTTGAATGTTGTATTGGGCTTTGAGTTGTTCCAGGCGCGGCTGCCAGGGGTCAGAGGCGATGATGCGGTCGGCGCTGATGCTGTTTTTGGTCAGCAAGCCGCGAATCATGGCTTCGCCCATAATGCCGCTGCCGATGAAGGCGATGGTTTTGTCTGCAAACATGGCGCTCCTCGCTCATTGTCAATTGACAATTGATCATTTTTTGAAGGTTTGATGGTGTTGGGTCACGGCCGTGAGCCGCTCCATATCTACTTCTATCCCCAACCCCGGCCCGGTAGGCACGGTGATGGTGCTGTCGGCAGCGTTCAGGAAAAAGTGGGTGGCAATGTCCTGGTGATAATAACGGCTGGTAGCGGAAATGTCGCCGGGCAGCGAAATGCCCGGCAGCGCCGCCAGCGCTAACTGCGCCGCCCGGCCAATGCCCGTCTCCAACATGCCACCGATCCAAATGCCCACACCCGCTGCCCGGCATAGGTCGTGAATCTCCCGCGCTGTCGTCCAGCCGCCCACCCGGGACGGTTTGATGTTGATGATGTTGCAGGCGTTGATTTCGATGGCAAATTGGGCGTCGGCCGTAGAATGAATGGATTCGTCCAGACACAATGGGCTTTTGATTTGTGGGTGCAGCTTGCTGTGCTGGTAGATGTCTTCGTAGCCCAATGGCTGCTCGATCATCAACAAATTCAGGTCGTCCATGGCCTGGAAGAGGGGAACGTCGGCCAGGGTGTAGGCGGAGTTAGCGTCGAGCATGATGCGGGTGTGGGGGAAGGTTTGCCGGGCCAGGCGGGCCAATTCCAGGTCATGGCCGGGTTTGATTTTGAGCTTGATACGGCCGTAACCCTCTGCCAAATGCCGGGCAATCACATCCATCGTCTGGGCCATCGTCGGTTGCATCCCAATGCTGACGCCCACTTCCACGCGGCTGCGTGGCCCTTCCAGGTAGGGGGTGGCCAATTTTTGGGCAAAAGAGAGGCCGTCGCGTTGGGCAATTAAATCCCAGGCGGCCTGATCCAATGTGGCTTTGGCCATGGGGTGGCCGCGCACAAGATGCAGCCAGCCGCGCATTTGCTCCGGCTCTTGTAAATCCTGCCCCAACACCGCCGGGATGAGAAATTCGGACAAGATATGCCAGGCGGTCACGGCCGTTTCGTAGCTGTAACCGGGGTCGTTGGTGGCCACACATTCGCCCCAGCCGGTCAGCCCTTCGCTGTGCAGCGCTAATACCAGAGCATCCCGCTGCTGCTGCGTGCCAAAACTGGTCCTAAACGGACTGACCAGGGGCATGGAGATGGCGTAGAGGTCTATTTGTTCGATTTTCATGGTTAAAAATATAGCAGCGAAACCATTTCCGCCACGCAGCCGGGTTTGTTCACACCCTCAATTTCGATAGTGATAACGTTGATGAGTTGGAGTGCGCCTTTGGCTTCTTCTACACTTTGCAGTGTCACATGCGCCCGCACCCGCGACCCCACAGCCACCGGATGCGGAAACCGCACTTTGTTGACGCCATAGTTGACGCCCATTTTTAAGCCGGCAAAACGGGGTTTGTCGGGGTCTACTTCACCCGTCAGATAGGGGATGAGCGAGAGGGTGAGGAAGCCGTGGGCGATGGGGCCGCCAAAAGGGGATTCGGCGCGGGCGCGGTCTACGTCTACGTGAATCCATTGGTGATCCAGGGTGGCATCGGCAAAGGTATTGACCATTTCCTGGGTGATGGTGAGCCAATCGCTGACCTGAACTTCTTGCCCAACCTGGGCCTGAAGGGTACTGAGTGCGTCTGTTTGGGACATGGTTTCTCCTGAGAATTATGAATTATGAATCGAACAGAGCATATTGAGTATATCATCAATCGGTGGTGACGGCGTAGAGGGTGATGGTGTCGTTTTGATACACGGCCGTCAAATATTCCACATCTCCCGGCTGAAATTCTCCCAACGCCTGTTCGCGGGGGCCAAACCAGACAAACTGGACGTTGAATTGATTGAGCAAAGCCTGTCGTTCTGCATCGGGGGTGGCGGCGTCGAAGAATTGGGCAACGGCCGTGACCTTACCTTCATAATCGGCCGTTTCCGCCCAATGCCCTAACATCACCGGATGACCCGTGTAGGCGGCAACTAAATTGCCCGTTTGGTAATCACCTAAAATGACGGCACGGCCGTCTTTTTGTGCCCGTAGCCATTCCACCGCCGCCAACTCATCCGCCGGGCGGAATAGCGGGTCGGGCTGGGTTAAGGCTGCAATTCGTGACACATCGGCCAGCAGCAGGATATTGGACAGGCTCATCCATAACAAGAACAGGGCAACGATGAAACGGTTGAGCTTTGTGGTGGTGTAGCGAGGATTGGTGATGAGCCGCTGCCAGAAGCGAGTTTGCTGCATACGAGGTAGCAGCACTTCCACCAGCCCGACGGCCGTCAGCACGTCGCCAGCACGGCGAAGGCCACATGCACCCCCTGAATGAAGCGGCGCTGCGGGCCGAGCGGGGCATAAATTAGCAGGGCGACCGCGCCAATCCAACACCACAAGATGGCGAAGTGGGGGCGGCTGGACGGCCGTTTCCAGACCACCAATCCCGCCAACAGCAACATCACGCCAAACCCCACCAGGTAATGGGGCCAGGGTGGGGACGGTGTGCCTGCCTGGGTATCCCAGATGCGGAAAATATCGTTCGTCTGCCACACATACAAAAAGTAAAGGTATAACGGCGCGGGAATGAGAAAGATCAAAGCGGTCTGAAAACCGGCCAACCAGGGCAGGGTGCGCAGTTTGAAGAGGAGGTAGAGGAAGTAAAGCACGGCCGTGACCGCCACAATGTACAACAAAAATGGGTAGGCAATACCCAATAACAAATTACCCAGGCCAGCCAACACGGCTATTGTCCAGATTGATCGGTTGGTGGCCCGCCCGTTCAGGACGTGGTCGCCAATGGCTTTGAGCGCCAGCATGTCAAACAGGATGAGCGCCGTGCCCAGGGCGATGTGGGGATAGGTGAGGCCGGTAAAAAAGATATGTGCGCCGGGGTCTTTGAAATCCAGGGGGAAGGCGTCCAGCCAATAGGCCTGACCAGACAAAAACAGCAGCCAGCCCAGGCCGGAGCCAAAGAGCGCCAGTAAATAAGCCGTCCAGCGCGTCAGGCGTTCCGGCAGGAACACGGCCGTAAACCCAAAAATAGTCACGAACAACACAAACGCCGCCAATACACGGGAGATGTGCCACACGGCCGTCAGTGACAAACCGGTCAATCGCGCCACCTGCCCCAACCAGACGTATAACACGCCAATGGCCGCGCCCGGATGTGGTTCCGGCGTAAAGGGGATGGTGTACAGCCACGCCCCTTGCGCCCCCTGCCACATCTTGGCCCAGTAGGTGAGCGAATCTTCGGGGTTCATGATCAGGTGCATGTAGACGCGGCCGTCCGCCGCCGTGACGCGCCCCAACCAATAGGGCAGCAAGGTGAGCACGGCCGTAGCCAGCGCCACCCCTATCGCCCACAACCATTCCTTTCTGCTGATGTTTGCACGTAAAGCCATTTTCACCTAATCTCCTCCCTAAACGTAACGCGATTTGGAAAATCGCGCTACCACGCAGAGGTAAATGCCTGATGCCAAACATACTTGTTATTCATGGCCCCAATCTGAATTTGCTGGGGACGCGCCAACCGGAGGTGTACGGCCGTCATACGCTGACCGACATCAACCAACAACTGACCATATTAGCCGAACTGGAGGGAGCGACTTTGCAGTTTATCCAATCCAACCACGAAGGTGTACTCATTGACGCCATTCAACAGGCCCGAGAATGGGCGCAGGGCATCCTTATCAACCCCGGCGCGTATACACACACCAGCATCGCCATCCGTGACGCCATCGCCGGGGTGGGGCTGCCAACCGTAGAAGTGCATCTCTCCAATATCCACGCCCGCGAATCGTTCCGCCACCATTCCCATATTGCGCCGGTCTGTATGGGGCAAATTGCCGGCTTTGGCTGGCGTAGTTATCTGCTGGGCCTGCGGGCGCTGCTGGACCATTTGCAGGCAGAGGAGGGATAGGAGATTAAGAGATGGGAGATTGAATAGCGGGGGGACAAAAAAAGAGCCTAGATGCTGGATGAATGTTGAGATGAAATGCACCTAAGCTCCTTCTTCTTGGAGGGTAAACGCACAGACAGGGCAGCAATGAGGCAATGATGTGGATGATGATGTGACGATGTGGTAACGATGAAGCGAAGATGTAGGGATGTTGGGGCGAGCGTGTGACAGCAATGATGCCTGAATGTGGTTGGGATGTTAAAGCGATACGTCTGGCGTGACCCTTTTTCCAGGTTCTTGAAGACCCAACCCCATTTATAGGCAGGCAAAGTTACGATGAAAATTAAAAACATGGCCGTTTGTGAAAATTAGTACCATAGTGCCAACCCCTATCGGCCATTCAAAACAAAGGTGGCTTTTGGCGGCGGCGGCACGGCCGTGCGCTCCCCGTCCGTCTTTGCATGGCGGCGCTGCAATTCCAATTTCAAGCTCTCTTCCCCTTTTTTCATAGCCCACTGATGGTTGGCCGAAAAAATCGGCTTCATCAAAAAAGAGAGGGTGCGTAGCAATGGCTTTTCGGCCGCAATACGCCAGTCATAGGTGATGTTCACCCACTCCCTATCCTGCGTAAATGTCCAGACGCCCCGCCCCACAAAATCCCCCCACGCTTCCAGGCTAAAGCCATACGGCCGTCGGTTTTTCGTCACCCGAAACTGCCAGCGCAAGGTATAAGGCAGCCACCCTTTGGTAAATAGGCTGATCACTTTGCCCACGCCCGTTTCCGGGTCGCCCGGTTCCAACTCCTGTACATCCAGATAAACAGAGGGCCACCAGCGCACCAAATCCGGCGCATTCCCCAAAACCTCGCTGATCTCCTCACACGTACTCTGCACCCGCCAGTGAGTGGTAAATTGATATTCGTTTGCCGACATGTTGCCTCCTAAGAATGTAATTGCGTAATTACCCAATTACGCAATTGCTTTATATATCCCCGTCGCCACCAGCCCAAACAGATAGGCAGTGGTGTAATAAACGGTGAGGGGCTGACGGCCGTACACCCGCCACACCCCCACACTCAACAAGGCTAGCAGCGCCACCACATACAAGTCCAGCCCAATCTCTTCAAAAGCCAGGTTGGCAAAAACACCCAGGCCAATAAACAGACCATTACCCACCAGAAAGAGCATATCCCGTTGGCCGAGATTGGCCCGATACGGGAATATGATCTGCAATAATAACAACGCTGCGTTCATCAGGACAAATCCGGCAAAAAAGAGCCAGTGCGAAAAGTCATCGTCGTTAAAAATGATAATTCGGCACAGGTCGTCTATGGCTCCGTCAGAGCAAAACCGGACGTGCAAATAGTTCGTCACCTCGTGCGCCCCGTAGCTCACGCCCAACACATACACACCGACGATGAAGGCCAGGTTGAGGGTCAAATGCAGCGCCCCACTACCCACCAACACCCCCTTCTCCACCTCCTTCTTCAGCAGATAAAACGCCACCAGACTAACCAGCGGCAGCGGCAGCATGTTCAGCAAATCCACCCAGCGCAAAAACTCATTCGCCGCCACATAACCCGTTGTCCACGGTCCCAGCCGGTTCAGCGAAACCAGAATTACCACCAGCGATTGCACCGCCAGCAGCCCGTGAATCCGTTGTAGGGACACGGCCGTCTTTTGTAATGTGTTCGTCATATTTGCATCCAATAGTGAACAGTGAACGCAACTGTTTACTGTCCACTGTTCACTGTTTACTGTCTACTCCTGAACAGGTTCAAACTTCTGTATGCGCATACCCGTAGAAACTTCACCTACGTACACCGCCCCATCACCCGCAATGCCAATGGCATGAGGCCAGATGAATTGGCCGGGGTCAGCGCCGAAAGAGCCAAAGCTGCCAATAACCGTGCCATTGGCCGTCAGTTGCAGAATCTGGGCGCGGTCAGGCAGCCATGTCTGCTGGTCGCCGCCGTCTACCACATAAATTGTGCCATCAGACCCGATGCGGATCGCCCACGGCCGTCCCAACCAGCGGCGATCTTGCCAGGTGTCCAGGTAACGGCCGTCCGCCGTAAAAATTTGCACCCGTCCATTGCCCCGGTCGGCCACATAAACCCGCCCCTGCGCATCCAGCGCCAGGCTGTGCGGCACGTCAAACGCGCCAGTTGCATCGCCATGTGTACCCCAGGAGAGCAAGTAACGGCCGTCGGCCGCAAACTTCACCACCCGGCTGTTCACATACCCATCACTCACGTAAAAAGAGCCATTGGCCGCCACCGCCACATCCGTTGGCCGGTTAAAGTGGCTTTCGTCAGACCCCGACACCCCGGCCTCCCCAATCGTCAACAGCAAATTGCCGTCAGCGTCAAATTTGAAAATCTGGTGCAGCCCCACATCCGTCAACCAGATGTACCCTTCGTGGTCAACGGTCAAGCCGTGTGGCATCACAAACCGGTTTTCGCCCCAGGCCGCCAGCAATTGACCACTCGCCCCGTCCAGTACCAGCACCGTCGGCGCCGCAATAACATCGGGATCAACAACGGCCGAATCCCATACCTTATCGGCGCGGCGGAAAATGAACACCCGCCCCTGCCCATCCACATCAACCCCGGCTACCTGACCTATTGTCATGCCCTCCGGCAATTGCGGCCAACCCACAACCACCTGATACCGCTCGCCAAATTCCGTCGGTGGGCTGAACTGGTATCGCCACCACCAGCCGGCCGCCAACACAATCGCAACAAATATGCCCACCAAGATGACTCGTTTCATCCTAAATGCCGTCCCAAACAAGGTGCAACGCACTTCCAAAGTGCGTTGCACTTGTGTCATCAATCACCGGCTGCTGTTTGGCTGGTAAGCGTGGGCACAACTTCGGCTGACGGCCGTTTCTTGCGCAGCACCCGCCACACAATACGCGGATGAAACAGGCTGGGCGGTGGGGCCATCAGATTCATCACCTTCAGAAAGGCCAGCCCCACCACTTCGTCATGCAGCGTCGTCTGATGCACTTTTGCCACATACCGGTTGATAAAATCCACGCCCGGCGGTTTAGGGCCGCTCGTCTGCGGAAAGCGGAAATCTTCGCCCACCGCTAACTGCCAGGGGATGTCAATCACCTTTGCCGCCCGTTTGAAGAACGCCAGCGCCAGCTTTTCTGGCGGCGTCTGTTTACCCAGCAAACCATCCAGTTCCGCCGCCTGCAACGCTGCCGAGGTCATCCCCTGCCCATACGTTGGATTAAAGCTGGAAACCGCATCCCCCAACACCAGGAAACCGGCCGGGAAACGGCGCAGTTTCTCGTAATGGCGGCGCAGGCTGAGGGGGAATTTGATGGGCGTAATGTCAGAAAGTGGTTCCGCCTGGCTGATGATGTCGTAGATGTCCTGCGCGGGCAGGTTGCGGGCAAAAGCCAGAAAGCCGGCTTCATCCGTCGGCGGATGGTCGCCATGCCAGCCACCCATGGAGACAATCCAGCGGTCGCCTTCAATGGGGAAGATGGCCCCAAAACGGCTCTCGCGGGGCGCTTCCGGCGTGATCAAAGTCCACAGTGTACTGCGTGGGTCGGTGGGCGGGCGGCGGTAGAGCCGGGTGGCGTAAGCCACATTTACCTTCACCTCGCTCACCGGCGGCGCGTCAAAACCCATCTCTGCCAACCACTGCGGGCTGCGCGAGCCACGCCCGGTGCAATCCACCACCAGGTCAGCCATTACCTCTAACACCTGATTGCCTTCGTGACGCAGTTCCACTTCCACGCCGGTCACGCGCTGCTGGTCAGGTGTGGTGAGCAGTTGGTTCACGCCACAGTTGTCCATCATTCTCACGTTGGGCAGGGCCAGCACCCGGTTGCGGATCAACGACTCCAGGAGCGGGCGGCTCATGGTGGTGGCCGGGACGCCCATGTGGAAACGCCGCCGGTAGCCGCCATAGGTGTACCACTGCATCTGTTCGGCAAAATCGCCCATCACGGCCCCGCCGTTGACCAGGGCTTGTGGCAGGTCAGGGAAGTAGCGGGTCATTGTTTGCAGGCCGGTAGCTAACAGGCCGTGCAGGTGGCGGGCCTGCGGCTGCCCTTTGCGGGCGGCAGGCTGGTCGGGCACTTCGTCGCGTTCCAAAATGGTGACGCGCTGGAAGTGCTGGCTGAGGACGCGGGCGGTGAGCAGCCCACCCAGGCTGCCGCCGATGACAATGGCGTGGGTACGAGAATTCGATTGGGTCATGGGTATTCAATCTCCTTTTTGGGTAGACCTGACAGGTCTCCAAGACCTGTCAGGTCTTGTATTGTTTATCAGGATGCAGGCAGGATACGGCCGTCAGCCGTTCACCTGACAGTCCAAAAGCTGTTCACTTTTTGTTCAATTTGGGAATCATCCCCACGCAGAGTTCGCATCCTCAGATGCGAACTCTGCGTACCCTCCTTCGATTACCGGCACTACGCGGTTGGCATCACCCCCAACTGCATCAGCAGGCTGACATCATCATCCTTACGCCAGAATTCGACAATTTTGCCGTTGCACAGGCGGAACAGTTCCAGACCGTTCACTTTCACCTGCCGACCGGTGGGCGGAATTTCCATGAAGGGGCCATTGTGTACGGCCGTATGCGTGTGCAGCACCGACACAAACTCCCCATCCGCCAACACCTGCTCCACCGTTACCCGGTGGCCGGGAAAAGCTGCGTCAAATACACCCATTAACTGGCGAAAGGCGTCTGCGCCTACGGCCGTGCCCATCATCGGATCATGAATCACCACATCCGGCGCAAAGACTTCGTCAATCACCGCCCGATTTTCCTGGTTGATCATCTCCTCAAAAACCCGATGCACCGTCATTTTGTTCGTCTCTGTTGTCATCATCTCTCTCCTTCACTCAATTCCTTCCTCGTTCGTAGTAGGCGATTCATCCCCTTCTAGCGATGATGAATCGCCCACTATAAACATGCTTACTGGGGAATGGCCCCCAACTGCTGCATTAGCCCCATAAAATCAGCATTGAGCCACAATTCGGCCGCTTTGCCTTTTTCATACCGCAGAATAACAATGGCGTTGACCACCACCGGCTTGCTGGTTGCCGGGATCCCCTGAAACTCAGCCTGGTGTGTGCCACGCAGGCTGTGGCGAACCGCTACCCGGTCGCCGTCGGCCACAACATCTTCAATCGAGAAACGGGAATCAGGAAAAGCGGCCAGGATGGCAGACATGGCAGCCACATACCCTGTCGTATCCGTGCTCTCTGGCCCCCAGCCATGGAAGCGGCACCCAGGCCCATAGTGGGCGATGACGCCATTCAGGTCACGATCATTCAAAGCGGCAAAAATTTGTCGGGTTACTGTTTCATTTGACATGTTTTATTCCATTTCCGGTTGGGGCATGGCCCCCAACTGCTGCAAAAAGCCGAGAAAATCCGCTTCATTCCACCGTTCCACCACCTTGCCGTTAGCAAAACGCAGGATAGTGATGCCGTTCAGCACGGCCGTTTTCCCCGTAGGCGGCATCCCATTAAACTCGCCCAAATGGGTGGCGTGCAGGCGGTAACGAATGGCTACTTTGTCCCCATCTGTCAAGATGTCCTCTGGGGCAAAGCTGGCATCAGGGAACGCCGCCTTAAAGCCGCCGTAATACATCCGCGCTCCTTCCCAACCGCCCGGCAACCCTGGCGGAAAGTAGTGGAACGTGCAATCTGGGGCGTAAAGCGTCATCACATACCCTTCCACATCGCCGCTGTTGAATCGCACCCGCGCTGCTTCAACCGTTTTCGAGTATTCATTTCCTATCATCGGTCTACCTCCAAAAAAGTTTTGATTTTCCAACAACCGCTTTAGTTGCTGGCTTATGAACAGGATACGGCCGTACCCCCTCCATCCACCAGTCCAAAAACTGCTCACTTTTTGTTCATTTCCCCGGAAACTGCCAGTTTCCAGGGAAATCGCCTATAATTCTCGTTATTCAGCAACTCCGGGCTGTCATCAAGATGACCACCACACAAGCCATACCCGTCTCCTCCTTCAACTACCGCTACCGGCTGCATGAACGGCTGGGCAGTGGCGGCATGGGTGCCGTTTACCGGGCGCAAGACATCCTCACCGGCGAAGAAGTGGCGCTCAAACGGGTTATCAGCACGGCCGTCACCCCACCCACGCCCGAACTCAAACTGGCCCTGGCCCGCGAATTCCAGGCATTGGCCGCTCTGCGCCACCCGCACATCATCGCCGCCCGCGACTACGGCTTTGACCAGGCCGGGCAACCATTTTTCACTATGGAACTGCTTCCCAAGGCCGTGCCCCTCACCCAGGCCGGGCAATGGCAGGATATAACCGGCAAAGTGGTCTTGTTGACCCAACTGCTCCAGGCGCTCATCTACGTCCACCGCCACCACATCATTCACCGCGACCTGAAACCCGGCAACGTGCTGGTGGCCGATGGCATGGTCAAATTGCTCGATTTTGGCCTGGCGGCATTGGCCGGGCATGTGGGCGAAACATCGGGCACACTGCTCTACATGGCCCCGGAACTGCTGCGCGGTGCGCCCGTCACGGCCGTCTCCGACCTCTATGCCGTTGGGGTATTGGCCTATGAACTGCTGGCCGGTTGGCTGCCCTTCGACCCCACCTCCCTGGACTTTATCAAGAATCTGCTCACCCAGGAGCCGGATTTTAGCTACGTGGACGCCCCGCCCGAACTGGCGGCGGTGGTGCGGCGGCTGCTGGCTAAAGAGCCAGACGGCCGTTACCCCGATGCCGCCTCTGCCCTGGAAGCGTTGTGTACGGCCGTTGCTCAGCCCTTGCCTGTGGAAACGGCCGTCACCCGCGACAGTTTTCTGCAAGCCGCCCCTTTCACCGGCCGTCAGGCGGAACTGGCACAACTGTTGGCCGCGCTGGAACGTGCCCAAACCGGGCAGGGCAGCGCCATTTTAATTGGCGGCGAAAGCGGTGTGGGCAAAAGCCGCCTGCTCAACGAATGTCGGACGCGAGCATTGGTAGCGGGCACGGCCGTATTACGCAGTAACGCCCGCATGGATGGCAGCCCCTTTCATCTGTGGCAGGAACTCTTGCTCTCGTTACTGCTCTTAGCGCCACCGGATGAAATGGAAACGGCCGTTCTCGCCCCCCTCGTCCCGGATATCACCCGCTTCACCGCGATTGTTCCCCGCCCGCTGCCACCGTTAGAGCCAGACAAAGCCCGCACTCGCCTGCTGCTCACCATCATCGGCCTGCTGCACCGCGCCGCCCAAAAGCAGCCGCTCCTGCTGCTGCTGGAAGACC
Source organism: uncultured Ardenticatenaceae bacterium (assembly GCA_964467705.1). Taxonomy (GTDB): domain Bacteria; phylum Chloroflexota; class Anaerolineae; order Promineifilales; family Promineifilaceae; genus CAADGU01. The sequence goes on from CAYXUZ010000007.1 coordinate 81,418, forward strand.
TGCACTGGGCCGACGACGCCAGCCTGGAACTGCTGCAATGGCTGTTGCGTGACCTGGAAAAGCAGCCCTGCCTCATCCTGGCCGCGTATCGGTTGGGCGAACGGCCGTCGCTGCCCACCGACCTGCCTACCATGAGCCACCTGCGCCTGAACCGCCTGCCCGCCACCGACATTGCCCAACTCAGCGAGGCCATGCTGGGGCCACACGGCCGTCAGCCCGCTCTGCTCACCTTCCTGGAACAGCAGACCGAAGGCAACACCTTCTTCATCGTCGAAGTCATGCGCACCCTGGCCGAAGAAGCCGGGCGGCTGGATCATATCCCCCAGGCGGAACTGCCCGCCCACATCTTCCCCCAGGGCATCCAAGACGTGGTACGGCGGCGGCTCAATCGTGTGGGCGAACAGCGCCAGCCACTGCTCCGGCTTGCGGCCGTTGCCGGTCGCCAACTCGATCTAACCCTGCTCTCCCGGTTCGTAGTAGGCGATTCATCGCCTTCTGACAGCGATGAATCGCCTACTACAAACGAGGAACTGGAAGAATGGTTGACCATTTGCGCCAATGCGGCCGTGTTGGAACAAGCCGATGGGGGGTGGCACTGGCAGTTCAGCCACGACAAGCTGCGCGAAGGGTTGCTGGCCGACCTGCCCTCCACCGAAAAACAGGCATTGCACCGCCAAATTGGTGAGGCGTTGGAAACGGTTTATGCCGCCCATCTCGCGCCGTACTATGGCGACCTGGCCGCCCATTTCCGACAGGCGGATATGACTGACAAAGAGATCGTTTATTTGCAACTGGCGGCGGCGCAGGCGCAGGCGGCTTATGCCAACGAGAGGGCGATGGCCCATTACGGCCGTCTGCTCACCCTGCCCGCCGATCCCACCGCCCGGATTGAAGCTCTGCTGGCTTCCGGGGCCATTTTGAAGCTGACCGGCCGTTGGGATGAAGCCAATGGCCAGTTTGTGGCCGCTACCACAGTGGCCGAACAAACGGCCGATCCCCTGCTGCAAGCTCGCTGCTTTCAGGCGGCTGGGAATCTGGCCCGTAGCCGGAGCGATTACCAGGCCGCCTTACGTTGGCTGACCGGGGCGCAAAACCTGCTGGCGACCAATCAGGTGAGCGACCTGGAAATGATTAACGCAGAGACGCAGAGTCGCAGAGGTTTAACAGAAAAACCTTCGCGATCTTCGCATCCTTCGCGGATCATTTCGCTGCTGGTGGATGTGTTGGTAGAGATTGCCAATGTGTATCAGCAGCAGGGGGCGTATGAGGCGGCACGGCCGTATCTGCAACTGGCCCTGGAACAGGCAGAGGCGGCCAATGACCAGGCGGCTATTGCCCTGGCCTGGCACAACCTGGGCAGCAATGATTACATGCAAGGCCAGTATCACAGCGCCCGGAATTATTATGAACAGGCGTTGGCCGCCCGCCTGGAACTGGATGACAAACCGGGCTGCGCCAACGCCACCAACAATCTGGGCAATATCGCCTTTCGCCTGGGTGATTATGACCTGGCGCAGCAGCAGTATGCGGCCAGCCTGGAACTGCGCCGCCAGATGGGGGACGTGTGGGGCACGGCCGCTGCCCTCAACAATTTGGGCATTGTCCCCTATCACCGGCAGGATTATGAGACGGCACGGCGTTATTGGGAGGAGGCGTTGGCGGTGCGCCGGGCGCTGGGCGATGAGTGGGCGATTAGCCAGACGGTGGATAATCTGGCGCTGATTGCCCGTGTGCAGGGGCGGTATGCGGAGGCGTTGCAGTTGAGTGATGAGGGGATTGGTCGCCGCCGCCAACTGGATGATAAACAGGGATTGGCGATTGCGTTGGGCAATCGTGCTCGTCTTTTTGCCGATATGGATGATTTGGCAATGGCCGAATCCCTGTACCGGGAAAGTCTGGCGCTGTCGCAGGAGATTGATGACCGGCGCGGTGTTGTCTATTGTCTGATTGGGCTGGCGGATGTGTACCGGCGGCAGGGGGAGGAGGTGACACGGCCGTACCAACTCATCTTGCTCGCCCAACGGTTGCTGGCGGAAATGGAAGCGCATATGGAAGATGATGAGCGGGAGTTGGCCGGGCTGGTGCTGGCACAGGCGGAACGGGAATTGGACACGGCCGTGCGGGCCGAATTGGCAGCAACACTGACGAATTGGGTAGATGTAATTGTGCAAGTGGATCATCCATAAGATTGTCATTCCGAGGTCTTCCGAGGAATCCCATTCGCCTGGAATAATCAAGGCGCAGGGATTCTTCGCTCCGAAGACTTCACTCGGAATGACAGATGAATGATCAAATGTCTCAACCAGGAACAAACCAATGTCAACCTCCTTACAGACACGTTTAGAACAGGCGCGGCGGCGGCAGTTTGTGGGGCGGGCCGATGATAAGGCGTTGTTTCAGGCGGCGCTGACCGCCGAGGAACTGCCCTTTGTGGTGCTGTATCTTTTTGGGCCGGGCGGCATTGGCAAAACAACCTTGCTGCGCGAGTTTGCCCATATGGCCGGGCAGATGGGGGCGCGTGTGGTGCTGCTGGACGGCCGTGATACCGACCCTTCACCCCCCTTTTTTGAAGCCGCCCTGCGCGCTGCCCTGCAACTGCCCGCCGATGCCGATGTTGCCGCTGCCCTGGCACGAGACGGCCGTACCGTGCTCCTGATTGACACCTACGAACTGCTGGCCCCCCTGGACAACTGGCTGCGCAACGATCTGCTGCCGCAACTGCCCGATAACGTGCTGGTGGTGCTGGCCGGGCGGCAGCCGCCGGGTCTGGCTTGGCGCGCCGACCCCGGCTGGCAGGCAATGATGCGGATTGTGCCCCTGCGCAACCTCAGCCCGGCCGAAAGCCGTGATTATCTGGCACGGCGAGAAATTCCTTCCAGCCAGCATGACGCCATTCTCTCCTTCACACACGGCCACGCCCTGGCGCTCTCCCTGGTGGCCGACGTGTCCGCCCAGCAGCCCGACGCCCCCTTCCAGCCCGAAAAAGCGCCGGATGTGATCAAGGCCCTGTTGGAACAGTTCATTCAGCAAGCCCCCACGCCCGCCCACCGCGAGGCGTTGGAAGCGTGTGCTCTGGTGCGCCTGACGACAGAATCGCTGCTAGCGGTGCTGTTGGATCAACCGGATGCCCACGACCTTTTTGAGTGGTTGCGGGGGTTATCGTTCATGGACGCCTCGCGGCACGGCCTCTTTCCGCACGATCTGGCGCGGGAAGCATTGGCGGCTGATTTGCGCTGGCGGCGGCCGGAACTTCATGCCCTGCTGCACGGCCGTGCCCGCCACTTTTACATCCAACGTGTGCAGCACGGCGACCCCCGCGAGCAGCGCCACATCCTGGCCGACTACATCTTCCTGCACCGCGACAACCCCATGGTGCGCCCCTTCTTTGAATGGCAGATCAGCGGTCACGTCTTTACCGACCGGCTGCACCCCCGTGATATTGTGCCCGTGCTGGCGATGGTGGAACGGCATGAGGGGGCCGCGTCAGCGCAACTGGCGGCGCACTGGCTGGCCCGTTTCCCGAAGCGGGCGGCCGTCTTCCGGCAGGCAGGCGGTGATGTGCAGGGCTTTTTGCTGCTGCTGCCGCTGGAGCAGCTAGAGGCAACGGAACGGGAGAACGATCCGGCCACCCGTGCTGCCTGGAATTTCCTGCAAAGCAGCGCACCCCTGCGCGCCAAAGAATCAGCCACCTTGTTCCGTTTCTGGCTGGCGGCGGACAGTTACCAGGCGGTTTCGCCGGTGCAGAGCCGCATTTTTCTGAACGTGGTGCAGCATTACCTGACGACGCCGGGACTGGCCTATACGCTCTTTCCCTGCGCGGACCCAGATTTCTGGACGGCCGTGTTCACTTATGCCGATTTGCAGCGATTACCGGCGGCCGATTTTGTGGTAGACGGCCGTCGCTATGGCGTCTACGGGCATGACTGGCGCAAAACGCCGCCGCTGCCCTGGCTGGAGTTGATGGCGCAGCGAGAATTGGGTCTGACGGGCACGGCTCCGCTGCCAGTTGATGAGGTGCGGGTTTTGAGTGAGGCGGAATTTGGTACGGCCGTGCGCGAAGCCTTACGCGATTTCACAGATGTGGCTGCTTTGCAAAACAACCCGCTGGCCCAGACCCGGCTGGTCGGTCAAATGCCAGATTCGATGAATCGGGGCGAGGCATTGCAGCGCGTTTTGCGGGAAACGGCCGATGTCTGGCAGGTCAACCCGCGCCAGATGAAGCTCTACCGCGCCCTCTACCACACCTATTTCCAACCGACCGCCACCCAGGAGCAGGCTGCCGAACTGCTTGACCTGCCTTTCAGTACCTACCGCCGCCACCTGCGCCAGGCCGTTGAAGAGCTAACCGGCCGTTTATGGGCGCGGGGGATGGGTGATGTGTAATCCGTGATGCATGACCCGTAATTGAGCATGGTCATAGACCAGCGTATGACCCCGGCATGACCTCCGGCACTGTTGCCTCTCCTCGCCGTCCGGTATGGTAAGGGCATCTTACACATACCCTTCAAGGAGGTAACCTGTCCATGAGTCAAATCATCTCTGATTTGCCACAAGAACATGCGGTTATGGCTACGGCCGTGCCCACCAAACCCAGCCAGCGCATCACCGCCCTGGACGCTTTGCGCGGTTTTGCCATCCTCGGCATCCTCGTTATGAACGTGCAAAGTTTCTCCATGATCTATGCCGCCTACCAAAACCCCAGCGCCTTCGGCGACCTGACCGGATTGAACAAATGGGTCTGGATATTCAGCCATACCCTTTTTGATCTCAAGTTTATGGCCATGTTCGCCATCATGTTCGGCGCTGGCATCATCCTCATCACCAGCAGCGCCGAAAAGAAAGGGGTCAGTCCGGCCCGGCTGCATTACAGGCGCAACTTCTGGCTGCTCATTTTCGGTCTCATGCATGCCTACCTTTTCTGGTCGGGTGACATCTTGGCCGCTTACGCGGTCTGTGGATTTTTTGTCTATATCTTCCGTAAATGGTCTCCGAAATGGCTGGTTGTGCTGGGTTTTTTCCTGTTTGCCATTCCCTCCATCATGCAATTCATGGGACAGACCTCACTAACGTACATGCCCGCCGACCAACTCCATGAAATGACCCTCTCCTGGCAGCCTACCCCGGAGATGGTCGCCGACGAAGTAACCGCCTTTCAAAGCGGCAAATGGAATACCGCGTGGCTACGTCTGTGGAAATGCACACCTTTATCTTCCTGGTCTACATGGGCTGGCGCATTTCCGGGATGATGCTCATCGGCATGGCATTGTTCAAATGGGGTGTCTTAACGGCCGAACGTTCCCGGCAATTTTACATGCGCCTGATGCTGTTCGGCTTTTTGCTGGGCTTTCCGCTGGTGATAACGGGCGTCGTCCAAAACTTTGCCCACGATTGGGCATTTTCCTACTCCATGTTCACCGGCAGTCAGTACAATTACTGGGGCAGCCTTATCATCAGCTTTGGCTACATTGGCATGGTCATGCTCATCGCCAA
>CAYXUZ010000008.1:0-10397 GCA_964467705.1 uncultured Ardenticatenaceae bacterium
TGATCACTTCATATCTCATGGACATGAAGCTTACCTGTACTTATGCAAGAGGTCTTATGAAGAAATGGGCTTTACTTCTTTTCATTATTTGTGCAGTTTTGCTTGTTGCCTGGCAATTGTCTTTGGAAATATTCACGTTGGTTGTTACGGGTGGCATAGTAGCGAGTGGGATTTATCTCGTTCGACGAACCTTTGATTCTTTTGAGACCAATGGCAAAGTTCTGGGAGTGCTAAAACCATGGTCAGAACTCTCTGCTGATCGAAGGTTTGTTCGTGATCTCTTGATGGGTATTCCACTTACCCTTTTAGCTTTTCTTTTAACTAAATCGCCCGCGATGCTTGTAATAGGTTTAATTGGTTTGTTAGCAGCCACGAATCGTTTCCTTAAGCATCGAAGATGTGAGAAGGATAACAATATTTAAGAAACTGGAGTCTGGCGAAAATGAGGCAAGTGGCTAACAAACGGCCGTGCCTTTTTGTAGCAGCGGATGGGGAAACGGATACATGGATGGGGGTACAGCTTCCTTCACCCCCTCATCCCCACCGGCTGCCAGGTAAGCCCCTTTTCGCCGATGTAGGTGGATTGGGGGCGGATGAGACGGCCGTACCGCTGCTGCTCCAAACAATGAGCAATCCAACCGGCGGCGCGGCTGATGGCAAAGGTGGGTGTAAAGAGTTCGGTCGCCAGCCCCAACCCGTGCAGCAGCAAGGCCGTATAAAATTCCACGTTCGTTTGCAGGTTGCGGCCCGGTTTGTATTCCGCCAGAAGGGTCACGGCCGTAGCCTCCACCTCTTTCGCCAACTCATACAATGCCATATCCCCATCGGCGGCAAACATCTGCTCGGCGGCCGCCGCCAGTACCTCGGCGCGGGGGTCGCGCACCTTGTAGATGCGGTGGCCGAATCCCATCAGCCGTTCACCCGCTTCCAGTTTGGCGCGCAGAACGGGTTCGGCATTTTCCACTTTGCCAATTTCAAAGACCATATCCAGCGCCGGGCCGGGCGCACCGCCGTGCAGCGGCCCCTTCAGCGCCCCCACCGCCCCGGTCACGGCCGATACCAGGTCAGAATTGGTGGCAATAATCACCCGCGCCGCAAAGGTGGAGGCGTTCAGTCCATGATCCACCACCGTATTCAGGTACGTTTCCAGACCCCGCACCCGCGCGGCGCTCGGCTCTTCGCCGGTGAGCATGTAAAGGTAATTGGCCGCATGGCTCAAATCGGTGCGCGGCGCAATCGGTTCGTGCCCTTGCAGGAAACGCCAATAGGCGGCCACAATGGTCGGGAAGCGAGCCACGATAGCGATGGCAAGTTGGTCAGCGGGTACACCCAGACTGAGTGTGCCCGCGCCGATGCGCAAAGCATCCATCGTCGGCGCGTTTTCGGCGGCGACGGATCTCAAGAGAGCCAGCGTCGCCGGGGGGACGGTGCGGTAGGCGGCCAGTTGTTGCCGGAAAGTGGTGAGTTCGGTGTGGGTGGGCAAACGGCCGTGCCACAGCAAGTACACCGTCTCCTCAAAGGTGGCGTTGGCCGCCAGTTCCGCCAGCGGAAATCCACCAATGATCAATTCACCCGCCAACCCATCCACATGGCTCAACCGTGTTTCCGCTGCCACTACCCCTTCCAGACCGGGGAAAAAGTTTGTTCCGTTTTTCATGTTTGAAATGCTCCTTTGTAGGGCGATTTTCCAAATCGCCGCTCGATTTTGATGAAAGTTAAGAAAGTAAATCGCTAATCCGCGAATTGTCATTCCGAGAGCCTGTACTGAGGCTGCCGAAGTGTCTTCCGAGGAATCCTATTCACCTGGAATAATCGAGGGGTAGGGATTCCTCGCTCCGAAGACTTTGCTCGGAATGACAGCCCAACCGTAGGATATTAGGTTGATTCACCTCTGTCAATGTTGATTTTGCAATCAATACATCATGGGCTACAATCAGGGTAAATATCTCAACGCAAAGGTGCAAAGTGGCAAAGACAGCAAAGAGGCAGAAAGCGTTAACAAACCAGGTGCAGCGACTGGCAGCAGCGCACAAAACAAAACAGGAACAGGCGAACCAGATTATCCATTTCCGGTTGGTGGCGTTTGTGGTGGCCGCGGTCATCAGCGGGATCACCTTTTTTCAATGGGGAGCTATGGCCTGGCTGCCGGTCACGGCCGTCGCCTTTATCCCCTTTGTGGCGCTGGTCATCTGGCATCGGCGGGTGGACACGGCCGTCACCCGTCTCCACCTATACCACCAAATCAAACAAACCCATCTGGCCCGCCTGGCGCTCGATTGGGACACCCTGCCCCCACCCCTGCCCACTCCTGAACGCCTGGAACACCCTTTTGCCCTTGACCTTGACCTGGTGGGAGCGCGGTCACTGCATCAGTTGTTGGACACGGCCGTGAGCCAACAAGGCAGCGAACGGCTGCGCGACTGGCTGCTGGAAACAAACCCCAACCCCGCTCTCATCGCCCAACGGCAGGCCTTGGTCGCGGAGTTAATCCCCCAGGTTCGTTTCCGAGACCGGCTGGTATTACAGGCGATGCTGGTGAGTGGCAACGGCCGTTTCTCCGGGCAGGCGCTCACCAACTGGCTGGCACAAACGACACCCCCCACGCAGTATCGCCGCCCGCTGCTGGTCTTGTCGGCCCTGGCCGTTTTGAATATCGTCGCCGCTTTTGTCTTTCCGGCCATCGGATTACCCGACCTGTCGCTCATCACCTGGCCCCTTTATCTGGGCCTTTACCTGCTGTGGGGCTTCCGCCAGACCGGGGCGCTGCTGCGCGACACCCTGACGCTGCAAGACGCGCTGGAAACGGCCCAGGTGGTCTTTGGTTTTTTGGAGAACAGTCGTTTCGCCCACGCCCCTCACCTGCAAACCCTGTGTACCCCATTTCAGGATGAGGCGACACGGCCGTCGCAATTCATCCGGCGCGTGAGTCGTCTTTCTGCCGGGGTGGGCGCGGCCCAAAATCCGATTTTGGGTTTTATTCTCAACGTATTTGTGCCCTGGAATCTCTTTTTTGCCTATCAGATTGCCCGCTGCCGCCAGGAATTGGCGCAACGGCTGCCCCTGTGGCTGGAGGTGTGGTATGAATTGGAGGCGCTCAACAGCCTGGCTACGTTTGCCTGGCTCAACCCGGATGCGGTTACCTTTCCCACCATCGTGGAAAGTGGCAATCACTTTTCGGTGCAGCAAATGGGGCATCCGTTGGTGTCACTGCCAACGCGCGTGTGCAATGACCTGACCATCAGCGAACCGGGCACGGTGTACATCATCACCGGCTCTAACATGGCCGGGAAGAGCACCTTTTTGCGCACCGTCGGCGTCAATCTGGCGCTGGCCTATGCCGGTGGCCCGGTGCTGGCGGCCACCATGCAGACCTCCCTCTTCCGCCTCTTTGCCTCCATCCGCGTGGCCGACTCCATCACCGATGGCTTCTCCTTCTTTTACGCCGAAGTGCGGCGGCTGCAACAACTGTTAACCGCGCTGCAAATGGCGGAGGCACGGCCGTTGCTCTTCCTCATTGACGAAATTTTCCGGGGCACCAACAACCGGGAACGGCTGATCGGCAGCCGCGCCTATATCCGCGCTCTGGCCAATGGCCAAGGCCTGGGCCTCATTGCCACCCATGACCTGGAACTGGTACACCTGGCCGACGAAAACGGCCGTATCCACAACTACCACTTCCGAGATGATGTGAGCGACGGCCGTATGGTCTTCGACTACACCCTGCACCCCGGCCCCTGCCCCACCACCAACGCGCTGAAGATCATGCAGTTGGCCGGACTGCCAATAATCAATGGTTAATGATCAACTGCCAATTGGCAATTGATCATTGACCATTAACCATTGATGACCACCTACCTTTCCGCCAAAGAAGCCGCTGCTGAATTGGGCATTAGCCTGCCAACGCTGTATGCCTATGTCAGCCGGGGGTTGATTCGTTCGGAGACGGGCGAGGGGGCCAGCCGCGCCCGGCGCTACCGGGCTGAAGATGTGGCCGCGCTGAAAACGCGCAAGGAGATGCGCCAGCGCCCGGAACTGGCGGCAGAAACGGCCGTCAAATCGGCCGTACAAACCGCGTTACATTGGGGCGCCCCCGTGTTAGAATCAGCCATCACGCTCATTGACAACGGCCGTCTCACCTATCGCGGCTACGACGCCCTCACCCTGCCCCACGAGCACACCTTTGCCGATGTAGCCAACCTGATCTGGCGGCAAGAGCTTACCAGCGGAGCACAGTTCACGGCGGACATCAGTCCACAGTGGGCAACCATCGCCCCGCTCTGGCCGCACATCGGCCAACTGGCGTTGATGGAACGACTGCAAACGGTGCTGCCGCTGGCCATGGCCCATGATCTGGCGGCGTATGATTGGCAGCCAACGGCCGTCTACCAGACCGGGCAACGGATTCTGTTGCTGCTGGCCACGGCCGTGACCGGCCAACCCGTCTCCGGCTCCATCGCCGCCGCCTTGCAGCAAACATGGGGGGCGGGAACGGCCACTTCGACCCCGCTCAGTGTCGGCGTCACACCGCTGTTGGAGAGCGCCCTCATTTACTGCGCCGACCATGAATTGAACGTTTCTGCCTTTGCGGCGCGGGTGGTAGCCTCAGCGCGGGCCACACCGTATGCAGTGGTGCTGGCCGGGCTGGCGGCGCTGCAAGGCACGCTGCACGGCGGCGCCACGGAACGGGTGGACGCCTTTTTCCGCGAAGTGGGTACGCCTGCCAATGCGCGAGCAGCCATTGCGGCCCGGCTGCGGCGAGGCGAGGCCATCCCCGGTTTTGGGCATCCGCTTTACCCTGACGGCGACCCACGTGGGCGGGCGCTGCTGGCGCAGGTGGCCGCCCTTTACCCGGCAACCCCCGGCTGGCAGTTAGCGCAGCAGGTGATGGTGGAGATGGGCACGGCCGTGAACCGCCACCCCAACATTGATTTTGCCCTGGTCGCGCTGGCCTGGGCGGGTGGATTGCCACCCGGCGCGCCGCTGGCGCTGTTTGCCCTCGGCCGTACTGTCGGCTGGCTCGGCCACGCCCTGGAGCAAGTGGAACAAGACCAGATGATCCGGCCCCGCGCCCGGTATGTGGGGCCGGTGGCGGGAATTGGTAATCCGTAATCGGTTATCCGTAATCGGTTGACGGATTACGGGGCATGGATTACGCATCACCCATCACGAGGAATATGGCAAAAGTATTGATCACCGGCATCACCGGTTTTGTGGGCAGCGCGTTGGCGCGGGTATTGGCGGCAGAGGGGGCAGAACTGTTTGGGCTGGTACGGCCGTCCGCCGACCGTTCGCGGCTGGATGGGCTGGCTGTCACCTGGTTGGAAGGGGACGTCACCGTGCGCGAATCGCTGGTGGGCATGTTTGATTGGGTGGATTGGGTCATCCATGCGGCCGGCATGTTGGGGCGGGCCGGTGTGCCCGAATCCGCCTATCACCAACTGCACGTAAATGGCACGAGTAATGTATTGGGCGAAATTGAGAAGCTGGATAATCCGCCGCAGGTGTTGTACGTCAGCAGCCCCGGTGTGTTAGGCCCCATTACCGGCCCACCTGCCGACGAAACGGCCCCCCACGCACCGTCAAACGCCTATGAACGCAGCAAAGCTTCAGCGGAGATGGTGGCCCAGATTTTTGCCCGGCAGGGCACGCCGGTGGTGATCACCCGGCCGGAATTTATCTACGGGCCGGGAGATTTACACGTGCTGGGTTTGTTTCAGGCGATACAAAACGGCCGTTTCTTCACCATTGATCACGGCCGTGCCACCTGCCACCCCACCTACATTGACGACGCCGTAGACGGGATGCTGCGCTGCCTGAAAAATGGACAACGCGGTCAGATTTATCACATTGGTGGGCCGGAGCCGGTCACGTTTCGGGAGCTGGCAAATACCATTGCTACGGCCGTAGGCATGCCACCGCCTACACGCAATCTTCCCCGTTGGTTAGCCATGTCCGGGGCGACGGCGCTGGAAATCGGCAGCGCGCTATTCAAATTTACCCCTCCCCTCAGCCGAGATGGCGTGGCCTTTTTTAGCGATGACCGTTCCTTTAGCTCACAAAAAGCGCACCGGGAATTGGGCTATACCCCCCGCTTTGACCTGGCAACCGGCGTGGCGAAGACGGTGGCCTGGTATCGTGAGCGGGGGTTGTTAGAATAGGCATCTACAGACATCCGATTTTTCAAAAAATCGGATGTCTATTTCACACGCATGACAGATACATTACCAAAAACATCCATCAAATCCCTTTACACCCTGGCGCTGGCCGAAGGCGAAGGGGTGGGCACGGCGTATGAATACTTTGCCAAGCGGCTGGTGCTACGGCCGTGGCTGCCCACCATCCCCCCGGTCAAACGGCTGCTCATTGCCGGGCTGCCGGAAAAGTATGGCTCCAGCCTGGATTATCTGCTGCTGGCGCAGGAGTTGGGGGCTACGGCCGTCGTCGCCGATGATCGCCCCGCCTTTTTACAGAAGTTTCAGGAGGCACTGGACAAGGCGCGGCAGATGGGGTGGCTGACGGCCGTGCAGCCAGACCTGCTGCTGGTACAAAACATGGCCGAAATGGCCGACGTGAGCGGCCCGTTTGACCTGGCCATTTCCAACGAGGTATTGCAGCGGATACCGGCAGCCGAGCGTCCGGTTTATGTGCAAAGACAGAGGGAATTGGCAACGGCCGTCGCCCTCTTCTGCCCCAATGCCGCCAATCCCGACCACGCCGCCCACAGCGGCCTCGCCACCCTCCACCTATCAGAACTGCTCACCCTGTCACCTGGTCACCCTGTCACCCCATCAGGCTTCATTGACATGCCCCCTTTCCCCACCGGTGTCAGCCGCAGCGAAGAACAGCGGGCGCAGGCGGAGAGTGGCGCCTTTGAGGCCCTGGTAATGTGGGGATTAGGTTATTTTGCGCGGCTGGAACATTGGCTGCCAACGGCCGTGCGCCGCCAGAAATCACACATCATCTATGCCCTGATGAATGGTAATCGGTAATCGGTTCACGGCTTACTGATAACCGATTACCAATTACCGATCACCCCTCACCTACGCTATAATCCCCACACAAACCATTAACAAAGAAGGAAATCAATATGCCAACTGCTTTAATTACCGGCATTACCGGTCAAGATGGCTCTTATTTGGCCGAGTTTTTGCTGAAAAAAGGATACAACGTGGTGGGCATGGTGCGGCGTACCAGCACCCTCAACTTTCACCGCCTGGAACACATTCAAGACAAAATCACCCTCGTGCCCGGCGACCTGGGCGACGAGGTTTCGCTCATTCACATCCTGGAAGAACACCAGCCGGAGGAGGTTTACAACCTGGCGGCGCAATCCTTTGTGCAAACATCATGGAACCAGCCCGTGTTTACTGGCGATGTCACCGCTCTGGGCGTCACGCGCATGTTAGACGCCATTCGCATTGTCAACCCCAAAATCCGCTTTTACCAGGCCAGTTCCAGCGAGATGTTCGGCAAAGTGGTAGAAACGCCGCAACGCGAGACAACGCCGTTTTATCCTCGCAGCCCCTACGGGGTGGCAAAGGTTTACGGCCATTGGATCACCGTTAATTACCGTGAAAGCTACGATATGCACGCTTCGTCCGGCATCTTGTTTAACCACGAATCGCCCCGGCGCGGCCTGGAATTTGTGACGCGCAAAATCACGTACCACGTAGCCCAAATCAAGCTGGGGCTGGCAAAGGAACTACGGCTGGGCAATCTGGATGCACGGCGGGATTGGGGCTTCGCCGGTGACTATGTTAAGGCGATGTGGCTGATGTTGCAGCAGGATACGCCGGATGATTTTGTGGTGGCCACCGGCGAAACCCATTCCGTCGAAGAGTTTCTCAACGTAGCCTTTGGCTGCGTAGACCTGGATTGGCGGCAATATGTGGCGCAAGACCCACGCTTCATGCGCCCGGCCGAGGTCGACCTGCTGGTTGGTGATCCCAGCAAAGCGGGGCAAAAGCTCGGTTGGGAGCCAGACGTGAGCTTCCCCCAACTGGTGCAAATGATGGTGGAAGCAGACCTGGCGCTGCTGGAAGCGGGAAGGACGGGGATGTAGTTCGTAATCCGTAATCGGTTATCCGTAATCGGTAATCGGTTCACGGATTACGGTTCACGGATTACGGTTCACAGGTTACGAGCAAGGGATTCAACATGAGCGATATCAAATTCGGAACAGACGGCTGGCGGGGGCGGATTGCCGAGGATTATACGTTTGACAATGTGCGCCGCTGTGCGCAGGGGTTTGCCAATTTTATTCACCAACAAGGGCTGGCGGAAAAAGGGATTGTGATTGGGTATGACAAGCGATTTCAGGCGGAGTTTTTTGCAGCGGCGGCAGCAGAAGTGCTGGCGGCCAATGGGATTCACGTCTGGCTGACAGAAGGGGCCACGCCCACGCCGACCATTTCGTATGCAGCAGTGGACAAACAGGCCGGCGGGGCGATTAACATTACCGCCAGCCATAATCCGCCCTGGGACTGCGGTTTTAAGGTGCGCGACCCACGCGGCGGGGCGATTCCGCCGCAAGATTTGAAGCGGATTGAGGCGGCGATTCCCGGCCTGGATGGGGTGAAACGGATGAAGTTGGAGGATGCACAGAGCGACGGCCGTGTCCACACCTTCGACCCTGCCCCCGCCTACATCGCCCAACTGCACCGGCTGGTGGACATTGAGGCCATCAAAAATGCCGGGTTCAATGTGTTAGTGGACTGCATGTGGGGCAATGGGGCGGGCTGGTTTCCGCGTCTGCTGGCCGACGGCCGTACCCACCTCACCGAAGTCCACAACGAACGCAACCCCATCTACCCCCACATGACCCGCCCCGAACCGATTCCGCCGAATGTGGATCACGGCCTGAGCATGGCTGCCAGTGTGGGAGCGGATGTGGTCATCATCAACGATGGCGACGCCGACCGGGTGGGCTTTGGTGATGAAAACGGCCAGTTTATGGATCAACTGCGCGTCTATGGGCTAATGGGCTACTACCTGTTGGAAGTGCGCGGCGAGCGGGGGCCGATTGTCAAAACGATTTCCACCACCAAGATGTTGAACAAACTGGGCCAGATTTACGGCGTCCCGGTGTATGAAACGGACGTTGGTTTCAAATACATCGCGCCGAAAATGGTGGAAGTGGATGGCTTGATTGGCGGCGAAGAGAGTGGGGGTTACGCCTTTCGCGGCCATGTGCCGGAACGGGATGGCATTCTGGCCGGGCTGTATATGCTGGACATGATGCGGCTGACGGGCAAGAAACCGTCGGAACTGCTGGCAGCATTGTTTGAACTGGTTGGCCCCCACTTTTACAACCGGGTGGATTCGACATTTGACCAGGCGCGGCGGGCGGAAATTTGGCGGAATGTGGATGGGGCACGGCCGTCTACCATTGGCGGCCTCAAAGTCACCGATATTGTCACCATTGACGGGCATCAGTTTGTGATGGAAGATGGCGGCTGGCTGCTGGTGCGCTTTAGCGGCACCGAACCCATCATCCGCGTCTACTGCGAAACGACCCACGAAGATCGGGTACAGGCTATTCTGGAAGATGGCCTGCGCCTGGCTGGCTTGTCGTAGTGATCACTGCACATCGGTTTTCAGGACAACAAGAGATGAAAACAGGACCAACGCCGATTGTTCATCCTGGTATGATTGGCGTCATCAAACTTTTAGACGTCCTATTAACATCTAAGGAGGTAATCGTATGGACAGTATGGAACAACCCCAAGAACCAACCGCAAAAAAAAGCAACCGACGGCCGTTACTCATTGGCTGTGGACTGATGATGGCCTGCATTGTCGTCAGTTGTGGCGTTTTAATGGTGATGATCAGCCAGGCAAACAGTCAATTTGATGAGGCGATAGCCGCGTTGGCGGCGGGAGATTGTGCAACGGCCGTGCCCATTTTTCAAGACGTGGCCGATAATCCTTTTGCTACCGAGGAAGACATCAAAATTCCGGCGGCCGGGCATATTGCCACCTGCACCCGTTTTGACGGGCTGATTGCCAGCCAAAACAGCGGTGATGTGGCCGGGGCACTGGTAGGGTATGAAGACCTGATGTCCCAAGAGAAAGACAGCCCCTTATTGCCCACCATTGAAAACCAGGCCAAAACGGTGTTTACGGCCGCTCCAGCCCAGGTGGCCAGCCTCACCACTTGTGACCGGCTGGACAATTACATCAAACGCAGTTGGATTCCCAGCCAGGAAGAAAACTTGCCTCTGTATTATCAGGCGTGTGGACAGGTCTACACGGGGGCCGGTGATTACACCAGTGCTGTGGAAGTGTACCAACGTTTTGTCACCGCCTATCCCAACCACCCGGACTATGCTACCGTAGAAGCACAAATGGCCAAAGCGGCTGTGGGTCATTATGCGTTGGGGTATTACCAAGAGAAGC
>CAYXUZ010000008.1:10407-73140 GCA_964467705.1 uncultured Ardenticatenaceae bacterium
CCAGAGCGGCTGGGGCGGGCGAGATTGCCCCACCGACGGCCGTTGGTGATGGCAGCGGCTCCGGCCCGGCGCTGGTCGTTATTCAGAATGACTCCCGCGAGCAGTTAAGTCTGGTTTTCAGTGGGCCAGATGCCCGCTTTGAAACATTAGAACCGTGCGCCGAATGCCAGGATTATTCCGGCAGCGGCCCCGAATTTTGCCCGGAACTGGGGCCAATTGGCACGTATGAAGTGCCACCGGGCACGTATGATGTCGTCGTCAAATCCATTAGCGATGACGAAGTCATCCCCTTCACCGGTGTCTGGGATTTGGCAGCCGGGGAAGAGTATTACAGTTGCTTTTTCCTGATCACAGAGTGATGCGTAATCCGTGACCCGTAAACCGTAATCCGTTACGGTTCACGGATTACGGTTTACGGTTTACCAATGTTAGTAGACACCCACTGCCATCTGGACTTTAACCGTTTTGACGCTGACCGGGCGGCGGTGGTGGCGCGGGCGGTGGCGGCGGGTGTGGGGCGCATTGTGGTACCGGCGATTGATATGGAGAATGTCACGGCCGTACTCGCCCTGACCGAACAATTTCCAGAGGTATATGCGGCGGTGGGCATCCATCCCAATTCAACGGCCGGTTGGCAGGATGGGTGGTTGGACACCATTAGTGATCTGGCACAGCACGAAAAAGTGGTGGCCATTGGCGAGATTGGGCTGGATTATTACTGGGACAAATCGCCCCACGCGGTGCAACATCATGCCCTCCGGCAGCAGCTACAACTGGCGGCGGCACTGGATTTGCCGGTGATTGTGCATAATCGGGAAGCCAGCGCCGATGTAGGGAGGATGCTTCGTGAAATGCCGGGCAAGGGTGTGCTGCATTCATTTGCGGCTGACTGGGACACGGCCGTGCAGGTCTTAGACATGGGTTACTATCTTGGTTTCACCGGGCCGGTGACGTATAAAAAAGCGGCTGACTTGCGCCAGATTGCCGCGCAGACACCGTTGGATCGAATGGTGGTGGAGACGGATGCCCCGTTCTTAGCGCCAGAACGAGAGGGCAAACGGCCGTCGCGCAATGAACCGGCGTTTGTAGTTCAGGTAGCGGAACGGATTGCGCGGGAACGGGGGATGGACACGGCAGTGTTTGCCCACCATACCACCCAGAATGCCCGGCGCTTATTCCCAAAGATGAAAATCTGATCCGCGAAGGGCGCGAAGGGACGCGAAGTTTTTCTCTGCGCCTCTGCGTCTCGGCGTTAAACAGATGAGCAAGTATCAGTTGTCTATTGTGGTTGTCAGTTGGAATGTGCGCGATGTGCTGCGCGATTGTTTGCGTTCCATTGAACAAACGCACGACGATATAGCGGTGGAGGTCATTGTGGTGGACAGCGCCTCCACCGATGGCAGCCCGGCGATGGTGGCGACCGAATTCCCGCAGGTGACACTGATCGCCGTCACTGAGAACGTTGGCTTTCCGCGTGGGAACAATATGGGGATTGCCAAAGCGCACGGCCGTTATATACTACTGCTTAATCCAGACACCGTACTCCATGAAAACGCCCTGACACACATGGTAACGTATCTGGAAAATCATCTGGATGTAGGCGTCGTGGGGGCACAATTATTGAATGATGATGGTTCGGTACAATCTTCCCGACGCCGCTTCCCAACTTTGACAACCGCATTTTTTGAAAGCACCTGGCTGCAAGCCCATGCGCCGCAGCGAATTTTGCACCGGTACTACGCGCTGGACATGGCCGACGACCAGACAGCCGACGTGGATTGGGTGATGGGGGCGTGTTTGATGACCCGGCAAGAAATTGCCCAAACCATCGGCGGGCTGGACGAAGGGTACTTCATGTACTCGGAAGAACTGGATTGGTGCCGCCGCATCAAGATGGCCGGATGGCGCGTGGTCTATTTGCCCACCGCCCAGGTGACACATTACCAGGGCAAGAGCAGCGAACAGGTGGTAGCGCAACGTCATATTTACTTTAACCGGGCCAAGTTACGCTACTTTCGGAAATATCACGGCCGTCTCCCCACCTTGCTCCTGCGCCTCTTCTTGCTGCTAAACTATCTGGCGCAACTACTGTTAGAAGCAGGCAAAGGGGTGATGGGGCACAAACGGCCGTTGCGCTGGCAGCGCGTTCAGGCATATTGGTTAGTATTACGGTCTGGTTTGCGACCGGCCGGATATTAAGTGTTGAGGTGTTGAGGTGTTTGGTATAGTTCGGTAAGAAACCAGCTACAGCAATTATTTTTGAGGTGAATCATGAAAACCCACAAAGTCACCATTGAATTATCAGACGTTGATTACAACCTGCTCAAAGAAATGGCGGACGCCTCCAAGTGGCCGCTGCAGGAAGTGATCATGCAGTGCATCCAGGCCGGGATGCCCCCCTCACTGGGCAAAGTGCCCGAAGTATTTCATCAAGATTTAATCGCCCTTAACAGCATGAATGACCGGGACTTAATGAAGGTGGCCGACGGCCGTTGGCCTGAACCGGCCAACCAGACCGAACTGCATCGCAAAGCTGACTTCAACTCCCTACGCCGTACCTATGCTCTTTCTCTATTAAAATGGCGTGGTCATCCCATCAACGCTGAGGATGTGATGTTGTAAGCGGGTGGCAAGTGGCAGGTCGCAAGTGGCAGGTGGTTACTTGCAACTGGCGACTTGCAACATGCAGCCAGTTATGAAGATCGGGTTTGTGACAGGTGAATACCCACCCATGCAAGGGGGGGTGGGCGCATTTACACAAGAGTTAGCCAAAGCCCTGGCCGAGCAGGGGCACGAGATGCATATTATGACCCGACGGGGGGTCATACCACCCGGACTGACGGGAAAAAGTCGTAAACCGGGCGAGCCATTCCAACTCCCATTTGCCCAACTGTATCCGTTGATCAACCGCTGGCGCTGGCCGTCCATTGCCAAAATCGCCGACTGGGCACTGCGGCATGAGTTTGATGTGGTTAATGTTCAATATCAACCGGCCGCTTACAACATGCGTAGCCCGGCCATTAACCTGCTGCCCTGGCGCTTGAAAGGGGTCACGACAACCGTCGTCACCTTTCACGATTTGCGTGTACCTTATTTGTTTCCCAAAGCAGGGCCGTTGCGGAACACGGCCGTGACCCTCATGGCGCGGCAGGCAAGCGGCATCATCGCCACCAACGCCGCCGATTATCAAGCACTGACCGCCTGTGTGCGCACCCCCATCGCCCAAATTCCCATCGGCAGCAACATTTTTGCCAGAGAGGTGACGCCCGCGGAAGTCACGGCCGTCCGCCACCAATTAGGGCTAAAGGATGGTGATTGTTTACTTGGCTACTTCGGCTTTTTACACGAAAGCAAAGGGGCAGATATCTTACTGCAAGCACTGGCACATTTACCGGAGCATGTGCATCTGCTCTTTATCGGCGGGCGCACCGGCAGCAGTGATGAAACCAATAACCAGTTTTTTTATGAACAACTAGACGCTTTTATCCAACAGCATAACCTGAGCAACCGCGTTCACTGGACGGGTTTTGTCTCGGATTACGAAGCGTCGGCTTACCTCACGGCCGTAGACCTGATGGTTTTACCGTATCGAGACGGGGCCTCGCTGCGGCGGGGTACGTTGATGGCGGCATTGGCACACGGCCGTGCCCTGCTCACCACCCACCCCACCGCACCCACCCCGGAACTGGTACACGGCCAAAACGCATGGTTTGTGCCATCGGATGATCCCACAGCCCTGGCACAAGCAATACAACATCTACTGGCCGATGCTGGTCTGCGTGCGCAGCTTGGGCAGGAGGCCACGGCCGTCGCCGACCAGTTCACTTGGGACAAAATTGCGACGCAGACAGCAATATTCTTCCAACAGCTTCATGGGCAAGAATAAGATGATAGATGAAACGTATCAACGATTTGCGGAGCGGTATGCGGCGGGGGCGGTGCCCTGGGATCAATCTGAACCACCACCGGAAGTGGTGGCGCTAACGGCCGTATTACCCCCCGGTCGTGCATTGGATTTGGGCTGTGGCTACGGCCGTACCACCATCTATCTGGCACAGCACGGCTGGCAGGTTGATGGCATTGACTTTATTCCGCAGGCCATCGCCGCCGCCCGTCAGCGGGCCGAAGCCGCCGGGGTGAGTGACCGGGCGACGTTTTATGAGGCGTCGGTGGCGGCGATGGGGTTTTTGCACGGCCGTGAACACGGCCGTTACCAACTGGCAATAGATGTTGGCTGCCTGCACGCGCTGACCGAACCGCAGCGCCTGGCTTACCGGGATGAGCTAACTCGCCTGCTGGAACCCGGCGCGACTTATTTATTGTTCGCGCGATTGGGCGTAAGAGAGGGAGAAGAGGGGCCAAGAGGGATTGAGGAAACGGCCGTACTTGCCCTCTTTGCTGCCGACTTTATGCTGGAGAAAAGCGAAATTGGCGTCACCTACGTGGAAGACAAAAGCTGGCAGTCCGGCTGGTTCTGGTTTCGCCGCCGTTAATCGAGTTTGCCGGCAGGTTGCCCACGTTTCGGCCACCAGTAGAGCAGGGTGCTGCCATCGGTGAAACCAAGTGGCAGAAATGCACCGAGGAAAAAGACGAAGAAGTTTTCCAGTGTGAAAAATGCCGCCAGGTAGTAGGGAATGCCGCCCGACGGCCGTAACACCCCCACTAACACCGCCCCCACCACACTCAAAAACAGGCTCATCGCTGGCCCACCCAACGCCCGGCGGATGTGGATTTCGGCGGGCAACGGCGGCTCATCTTTGGGGTACAGCCCGGCGGCCAAAGCGTACCACATGCGAATACGCTGCATCGGGTAGCCCACCCACCGCGCCGCCAGGGCATGGCCCATCTGGTGCAACCATTCGCCCAACCAGTGCAGCAGCGTGAACAGGATGCCCATCACAATTGTGGCCGCAGGTGACAACGGCAGCAGCCACCAGGCCAGCAATGTCAACAACAGCCACAAGACGGCCGTGCCCACCAGCCCCGTCTGCGTCAACTGCACCTGCACCCCCATCACCGTAAAAATTGTACGTGTTTTCATACTTTTCTCCGTGATGCCTGAGTTCTCTGGTCACGTATCACGCATCACTTTTCAGCACTTCTTCAATCAAACCAGGTAAGTTAACCACATCCTGACCAAGCAGCAAATGGTATACGGCCGTCTGCTGCGCCAACTGCTCCATTACATCTACATGGGCATTCAGGACGGCCGTGTCCCAACGGTCGGCGCTCTCTTCCAGCAGGCGCACCAGGGCGACGGCGCGATTGGCCGGTTGTAGCTGGCAACACGGCCGTGCTGCCTCAATTTGGGGCAGCAAAAGCAACGCCGCCCGTGCCGGTGCCGCCCATTGGCCCTGGCTCAACTGCTCACCAGATAGGCTCACTTTACCGTTTTGGGGCAGCGGCCCCAACCTGTTTTGCAGCGCCGGTAACAAGCCAAAAGTGGCCGGACGGATGTTGACGCCGCCTGGTGTGGACAGGGCAAACAAACCATCCACCCGTGTTTCAAGAAGCAAAATATCATTCGCTAACAACTGCCAGCCGCCCAATAACAGGCTCAGCCCTGAGGTGGTTTTGCCGCTGCCGGACGCACCGACAATCAACACGGCCGTGTCCCCCTTCGCCGCTGCAAACGCATGAACCAGGTAGTACCCCTGCCGCCGCAGTGCGGGGGACAGACTGGTAAAGGTGATGTCTTCCAGACGGCCGTAAGCCAGCGCCGACGACATCACCATACCCGAAATGGTGCGGGGAATCCGCGAAGGACGCGAAGAAACGCGAAGATTTTTCTGCGATTCTTCCTCTCTGTCCCTTTTGCCCCTTTGTGCCTTGGCGTCGAAATCCTCCAATGGAACCTGCATCAACGCGCCATCATGGTAATGCAACCAGACCATGCCCGGTTCGTCGGCATATACCGACAACACGCCAATATCATCTGGCAGTGGCCGGGCATCCGTAAAAATGGGTGCGGTGGTAGGCAAAGGGGGTAACTGGTCAACCAGGGAGAGTTGCAAACAGATGTCAGACGCAGACGGCCCATCCACCAGCCAGCCAGCGAACAGCCGCTGCCATTCCTGGTTCACGGCCGTGTCCTCGCTCTCCAGTTGAATTACCAGCCGGTGCAATTGCAGGTACATGGGGGAAGTCTAGTGGGAAGTGTTTGAGTGTTCAAGTGTTGAGGTGTTGAGGTGTTGAGGTGTTTTAGTTTTTTTGTGTTTTAGTGTTTGCGTGAACATACTAACACGATAACACAAAGACACTATCACACTTTCTTCTCACTCTTAAAGCGGGCCGACCATTGTTTATAGAGGCGGGTAAACTGGTCGCCGGAGGCAGAAGTCCAGCGCGTTGGGGTCGTTTTTTCTTCGTCCAGATATTGCTGTTGGCGTTCGTCAAGTGTTGCCAGTTCGTCGCTGGTAAACGGCCGTGCCTCCCACTGCTCCTGGCGCGGAATCACCACTACCCGCGCCAGTTCAATCCCCCGGTCCAGAAAAATCTGCACACCAGGAGGAGGGATATGGAAAACCAGGAATAATTGACGGGGATACCAGTCCGTTTCGATCACGGCCGTGAGCGCCGATAAACCCACGGGGGGACGGGAAGCTGGTATAACCAGACTCACAAAACCCGGTGGGGTTTGTAATGTATACCCACAGCCAATACCAAAATGCCCTTGAGCAAATTGGGACACAATATTCGGCTGCTGCGTCTCCCGCGCCAACATCTCCAAATTCATCACCTCAATGGCATCATTCGCCCTTCCCGTAATGGTGATAGGGGTCAGAAAACCGTAAAACAACGTCCAACCGGCTGTTTGCCCATCAACCCAGGGCTTACAATGATAGGGAACGGCATGAGGCGGATTGGCGCCGCCCCGCTCCTTATCGGCTGGTGTCACATGGGGCCGACTGCGGGCCAGATCAGGCAGGTAGGGAACGGATTTGGCGAACCGGAGGTACATAGACATTGGAGATTGGAGACCTTCGATCTCCAATCTCCACTCCTCGACGCTTATTGATTCTGCACGGCCGTGATCATCTGTGCAAACGCTTCAATGGGCTGCGCCCCAACAAAAATGTGGCCGTTGATAAAGAAAGTGGGTGTGCCACGTATGCCAAAACCAATACCTTCATTCAAATCGGCTTCTACGGCCGTCTGGTAACGGCCGCTTTCCAGACATTCGGTAAACGGCGTTGGTTCCAGGCCAATTTGCTCTGCATAGCTGATAAAGAAACTGTTGGGGTCTGCCTGACCACTCCACTGATTCTGGTTGGCAAAAAGCGCATCGTGCATTTCCAGGTAGGCGTTTTGTTCACCGGCGCAGCGAGCAGCTTCGGCCGCGGCCACCGCCTGGGGATGGATGGAAGTGAGCGGGAAATCCTTAAACACATACCGTACCAGGCCGGTATCCACATATTGTTCTATCAACTGCGGATAAGTCTCGGCAAAATGGCGGCTGCAAAACGGGCATTGATAGTCAGTATATTCCACAATTGTGACCGGCGCATCAGGGCTGCCAATGGCAAAAGCCACATCTTCGGTAGGCACGTCCACCGGGCCAGCGGGCGTGGGTGGCACTTGCTGCTGTTGCTGCTGCGCCAGTTGGGCCGCATAAGCCGCGCGGATATTGGCCTCTACCTGCGCTGCCAATTCACCATTCTCGGCCCAGGTGACGATCTGCTCAAAACTATCAAAAGGCATGGCCCCGGAAGCCAGATAACCGTTGAAGAAGAAGGAGGGGGTGCTGCGCACACCAAGAGCAATGGCTTCTTCCACATTTGCCTGCACCAGATCATCCTGTACATTGCTCTGGTAGCAGGCGGCAAAAGCCTCTGCATCCAGCCCTATCTCCGTCGCCAGGCTGGCAAAGACATCACCGGCTTTGGCTTCGCCCTGCCCACCCCAGTGGCCCTGGCTGCTAAACACAGCATCGTGCATTTCTAAATAGGCTTCCTGTTCACCGCCGCAGCGCACCGCTTTAGCGGCTACGCGAGCTTCAGGGTGAATGTCCAGAGGGAAATCTTTGAAGACGTAATAGACACGGCCGTTCTCCACCATCTCCTGCAAAATGCGCGGCAGCGTCTCCACGGAATGTTGCTGGCAGTACGGGCACTGATAATCGGTGAACTCCACGATTTGTACCGGCGCATCGCGGTCGCCAATGGCGAAGGCAATGTCATCGTCACCCAGGGCAATAGCCGCCGGGGTAGGAATGACAATTTGTTGTGGCTGCGGCTGTGTTTGCGGTTGGGCGGCGGCAATACTTTCTCCATTCAGCAGCGCGGTGATGGCCTGGTTGAACACTTCCGTTGGCTGTGCGCCAATGAGCGCCTGGTCGTTCAAGAAAAAGCTGGGGGTGCTGCCCACACCACGCGATTGCCCCAACTGTACATCTGCCTGCACCTGGCTGCTGTACCGATTTTCCGCCACACAGGCAGCAAAATCGGCCTCATTCAGCCCCAATTCCCCGGCCAGTTTGCTAAAAGCGGAACTGGGATCATTGACGCTCCACTCCTGAACGCGGGCAAACAAAGCGTCGTGATATTGCCAGTAGGCCTCCGCCCCTTGTTCACCGGCGCAGCGGGCGGCATTAGCGGCGGCCGCCGCCTGGGGATGGATGCTGCTCAGGGGGAAGTCGTAATAGATCAACATGACCTGCCCATTGGCGATCTGGTCGGCCACCAGGTCAGGTAAGGTCTGGTCGGCCCACCGTGCACAGTAAGGGCATTGAAAATCGGAGAACTCTTCCATGACGATGGGGGCGTCGGGGCTGCCTTTGAAGGCGTGGCCGTCGGCTGTAAACCCGACCGTGATCCCATCGGCGTCGGTGGTCTGGCTAGCAACTTCCGCACCAACATTGGGAACGGCCGTATCAGCCGTAGCTGCTGCGACGATAGGCGCCGGTGTGAAGGTGGGCGCGGGAGTGACGACATCGGCCGCAATTTCGCCTTCGCCGTTCAAAACGCCCAGCCCATCGTCACCCTGGCTGTTGAGCCATTCCTGCAAATCAGCAGTGGCTTCGGCGTTGGCATTATTCGCTGATGGTTCGGCTGTTGCGCCTGCGCAAGCGGCCAACAACCAGATTAAAAAGATGAGAATTAACCAGAAAACTGGTTTTACATGAAAGGATTTTAAGGACATGTGGACTCCATATGATTCGTCAGGAGGGTTAAATTGTGCTAGACTTGCGTTTTTGTTTTTGAGAACGTACAGGTCATGATTAGCTCGCCTGATATTAAACCAAACCAGCTAAAGTTACCAACGGGCACAGGCGCTCCGGGCAAAAATTGGCTCTTTTCTTTATTGCTGCTCATGTTTAGTTTGCTGGCAACAGGCCATGTCATCGCGCAGACAAGTGGCATCACAACCCCTACAAATGGCGAGACGATTAGCGGGACAGTCACGGTGACGGGCACGGCCGTACACCCCAATTATTTGCGTTATGAATTGGCCTTTCTCAACGAGGACAACCAGGCGGCCGGTTGGATTGTTTTTGCCGAGGGCAGCCAACAAGTGACCAACGGCGTTCTGGCAATTTGGGACACCACCGTGGGGCAAAATGTGGGTGCGCCGGTTTTTCCCGACGGCCGTTACCAGCTTCGGCTGCGCGTGGTGAAAAATGACTTTAATTACGACGAGTATTTTGTTACCGACCTGACCATTTACAACGCGGGGCCAACGCCCATCCCGACACCGGATGAAACGGCCGTATCCATCACGGCTACGGCCGTTAGCGCCGGCAGCGACACCGGCAACACCGACAGTCCACCAGCAGGCGACGGTTCAACTATTTTCAATCCACCCACGCCGCTGCCCTCATTAACACCTTTTCCCACACCCACACCCCAGGCAACCCCCGCAAGCCTGACGAATATCATCGCGCCAACGGCCGTGCCCGCAAGCGGCGGTGTGTTGGGTCAGCTAGAAGCAGTAGACACCGGGCAGTTTGGCCGGGCGTTTTGGGGTGGTGTTCGTCTGACGGCCGTCATTTTCACACTCATGGCAGCCTACTTATTGCTGCGCAGCCTGGGCCGCCGCCTCTGGCGACGCTATTGGGTGAACAGGGGAAGGAGTGATGAGGTGACAAGGTGAAGGGGTGACAAGGTGATGGGGTGATTTCCAATCTCCAATTACCCAATTACCTGATTACAAACGAGGTACACACATTGCGCTATAGAATCATTGCTGTCCTGATCATTTTGCTACTGGCAGCCTGCCAGAATGAGGAAAACAGAACCACACCGGCAACTACGGCCGTGCCCACTCGCCAGACCAACGGCGATAATGCAGCCAGCACACCGATCACCCCTCAGGAAGAGAGTGAGGTAGAAGAAGTGGCAGAAGCTACGGCCGTGCCCACCATCGCCAACACGCCCACACCCGCCCCACCCACCGCTATCCCCATCCCCCCCAAAGAGCTAACCGTTTGCACATCAGGTGTGCCCAATAGTTTGTACTTGTACGGCGACGATTCGCTGGTAGCCACGGCCGTGCGCCACGCCCTCTATGACAACCCCTACACCACCCTCGGCTACAGCTATCAGCCCCAGGCGCTAGAGAAATTACCAGACCTGGCCGACGGCGACGCCGTCATCCAACCCGTCCCCGTCACCGAAGGCGACCTGATTGTCAATTCCGCCGGTACCGTCACCCGACTGCTGCCCGGCACCCAAATTGTGGACGCCGAAGGCAATATCATCCTCTTTCGTTCCCCTGGTGAAGAGGAACCACCCGTACAAATGCAGCAAATGGTGGTAGATTTCACCTTCCATCCGCTGGTCTGGTCAGATGGCGAACCGGTAACGGCCGACGATTCCGTCTACAGCTTTGAACTGGCCGCCGACCCGGCCACACCCGGCGATAAAACCAAAATCGAGCGCACCGCCAGCTATGAAGCCCTTGATGAACAATCCGTCCGTTGGACAGGTGTGCCCGGTTTTATTGACCCCACCTACTTCACCAACGTCTGGCAGCCACTCCCCCGCCACCAACTGGGCGACCTGAGCGCCGCCGACCTGCTGACCGCTGAGGTGAGTATGCGCCAACCTCTCAGCTACGGCCCCTACATGCTGGAATCATGGCCGTCGGGTGAGCAAATCTTCCTCAGCCGCAACCCACATTATTACCGTCAGAACGAAGGTTTACCCGCCATAGACCGCCTGATCATCCAGAACATCGTGGATGCCCAAACCTGGCCCGATCTGCTGGCAAACGGCGAATGTGACGTTGTGACCAGAGGATTGGTAGATTTTGCCCAAATTCCTGAACTGCTCACCGCTGCCGAAACGGGCGACCTCATCCCCTATTTCACCAATGACCTGGTTTTTGAACATATAGATTTCGGCGTGAACTCATGGAATTATGGCGATGATGTGGTGGACGGCCGTCCCGATTGGTTCGACTTTTTACCCGTGCGCCAGGGCATTGCCCATTGTCTGAACCGGCCGCGCATGATAGATGAACTGCTCTATGGGCAAAGCCAGGTGATGAACGCCTACGTGCCGGATGACCATCCCTTGTACCCGGAAGACATCACGGTCTGGCCTTACGATCCCGAAGCCGGTAATGCCCTGCTGGACGAATTTGGCCTGGAAGACACCGATGGCGACGGCTTCCGCGAATGGGTTGAGCGCGATTTGCAGCAAACCATCGTCGCCACTACTACCTTTAGCATCACCCTGAGCACCAACAGCGAAAGCGCCTTCCGGCTGCGGCTGAATGAACTGGCGCAAGAAGATTTGGCCGCCTGCGGCATCCAAGCCAATCTAGTCAATTATCCGGCCGAGACCTGGTTTGATGACGGCCCATTCAGCCCACTCTTTGGCCGCCGTTTTGACCTGGCGACCTTTGCCTGGCGCACCGGCATCACCCCCCCTTGCGGTCTGTACATGTCCACCAATATCACCGGGCCAGAGGAGCAAGGTTTTGGCGGTTGGAACAATATCAACGCCACCGGCTGGGGTAACGAGGAGTATGACGCCGCCTGCCTGGCCGCCCAAAACGCCATCTACGGCACAGAGGAGTACGAGACCAACCACCAGACGGCCGTGCGCATTTTTGCCGAACGCAAACCATCACTGCCACTGTTCCAATACATCAAAACGGCCGTCACCGCCCCCACCGTCCTGCACTTCCAACCCGACCCCACCCAGCCGTCGGAATTGTGGAATGTGGCTGAGTGGGACATTGAGGAATGAACGTTAACCGTGACCCGTAATCGGGTCACGGATTACGGGCTACGCATTACGAGCTACGATGGAAGACCGCACCCTCATCATCGGCCT
This sequence comes from uncultured Ardenticatenaceae bacterium, assembly GCA_964467705.1. GTDB lineage: Bacteria > Chloroflexota > Anaerolineae > Promineifilales > Promineifilaceae > CAADGU01. The sequence goes on from CAYXUZ010000008.1 coordinate 22,692, forward strand.
GGGGAATCCGGGCAGACAGTACCGGGGCAACCGGCACAACATCGGCTTTATGGCCGTAGACCGGTTGGCGGCGGCCAACGGCATCCAGAGCAGCAAGGTGCAGAATCAGGCCATTGTGGGCGACGGCCGTATCGCCCACAAACCGGTCATCCTGGCTAAACCACAAACCTACATGAACCTCAGCGGGGACGCAGTGGGTTCCTTGCTGCGCTACTACAAAATCCCGCAGTCCAACCTGCTGGTTATCTACGACGAACTGGATTTGCCCTTTGGCGCCATCCGGCTGCGCGAAAGCGGCGGCGCGGGTGGGCACAATGGCATGAAATCCATCATCGCCCATCTGGGCCAGGAGTTTTGCCGGATGCGCCTGGGCATTGGCCGCCCGCCCGGCAAAATGCCGCCGCACGCCTATGTGCTGCAAGACTTCGGCATGGACGACCTGCCCACCCTGAATGAACTGCTAGACACGGCCGTGCGCGCCGCCGAAACATTCATCGCCGAAGGCATCCAAATGGCGATGACGAAGTTTAATGGAACGGTGATCGGGAATCCGTAATCCGTTATCCGTTATCCGTAATCCGTGAACCGTAATCCGTGAGACGCAATCGGATAACGAGTTACGGATTACGGCTCACGAAAACATGAGCGTTTCAGGTATCCTGCAAATCTACGACCAGCTACCGGCCTTTGCCCAGTTGGTGGAAGCTGTTGAAGGGCAGCAGCCCATTCCCGCCCTCATGCTGCCAAAGGGAGCACGGCCGTCTATCCTGGCCAAGCTCTACCTGGAACAGCAGGTACCCATTTTGCTGCTCACCGGGCGGGTGGAATCGGCCGCCGCCTGGATTCAGGCATTGGAAATGTGGCTGCCGGAAGGGGACGTGATGCGCCGCCTGCCAGAGCCAACCCCCCTGCCCAATGATCGCGGCCCGTGGAGCGACCGCAGCCGCGCCGAACGTATCGCCGTCCTCATGCGGCTGATGGCCGGGCAGCAGCCCAACATCCCACCGCTGGCACACCCACCGCTTATCGTCGCTTCCGCCCGTGCTTTTCTGCAAAAAACATTGCCCAAACGCCAGTTTGTGGCTGCTACCCGCGCCCTGCGCGTGGGGCAGATCATTGACCTGGAAAAGTTGACCCAGACCTGGCTGGATGTGGGCTACGAAGCCGCCCCGGTCGTGGAAAAGAGTGGGCAGTTCAGCAGGCGCGGCGGCATCGTAGACATTTTCCCGGTGGCCGCGCCTTATCCGGTGCGCATTGAGCTATTTGGCGATGAGATTGAGACGATGCGCTGGTTTGACCCGGCCACGCAGCGCACCCTGGCCGTCAACGGCAGTGCGGACATCGCCAGCGTGGTGATACCACCCAGCCGGGAGGCGCTGCCCGCGGTCGCCCGCGATTACGCCGACTGCCTGCCGGACGAAGGGGCGCAAAACCTGCCTTCCTGGCAGGATGACATCAAAGATTTACAGAGCGGCCGTTCCTTCCCCAACCTGGAGTATTATCTGCCGCTGCTTTATCCGCAACCGGCCAGTTTGCTGGACTACCTGCCGGAAAATACGCTGGTGGTGGTGGATGATTGGCCGGAGTTGGTCACGGCCGTTGCCGAAATCCACGAACACGCCGACATCATCCGCAACGAACAGCCCGACCTGCCCCCCGGCTACACCAGCCCACTTTTCTCCTGGGACAAAATGAGCGATGAACTGCAATGGTGGCAACCGCTGGTGTTAGGTGATCAAGTGTCAGGTGATCAGGTGTCACGTGAAAACTTGACACCTGATCACTTGACACTTGCGTCCGCCTTCGATCCCGGTCCCCGTTACGGTGGGCAGGTACGGCCGTTGCTGACCCAACTGAAAAGCGCGCAGAAGGACGGCGAACGCACCATCATCGTCAGCCGCCAGGCCGCTCGCCTGGCCGACCTCTGGCAGCAGGAGACGCGGCCGGTGGAGAGTCTGGCGAGCCGGGGAGCGGAGGAGTCGGGGAGCGGAGGAGCAGAGGAGCACCTGACACTTGAACACCTGACACCTGAGCACCCAGTCACCTTGTCACCCAGTCACCTTGTCACCTTCATCAACGGTGCTCTGCTGGAAGGGTTCACCCTGGTCAACCGCGAAAACAACCGGATATTGCTCAATTTGCTCACCGACGCGGAGATATTTGGCTGGAAACGGCCGGCGCCGCGCCGCTGGCGGCAGGCGGCCCCCACCGCCCCCGAAACCCACTACGCCGACATCCAGGCCGGGGATTTTGTGGTGCATCTGGAATATGGCGTCGGCCGTTTTCAGGGACTCGTCGTGCGCAACATTGGCGGCATGGAGCGAGAATACCTGCTGCTGGAATACGCCAACCGGGATGTATTGTATGTGCCCGTCCACCACGCCGACCGGCTGAGCAAATGGATTGGCTCTGACGAACGGCCGCCCAATGTCAACCGGCTGGGTGAAAAATCGTGGCAGCAGGCCAAAGTGCAGGCGCAAAAAGCGGCTGACGAACTGGCCGGGGAACTGTTGGAACTGTATTCCGCCCGCGCCCTGGTACACGGCCATGCTTTCGCCAAAGACGCCGATTGGCAGGCGGAGCTGGAAGCCAGCTTCCCTTACCGGGAAACAGAAGACCAGCTTCGGGTGATTGCCGAAGTAAAGGTGGATATGGAACGGCCGCAGCCCATGGACCGGCTCATTTGTGGTGATGTGGGCTACGGCAAGACGGAAGTGGCGCTGCGGGCGGCCTTCAAGGCGGTGGCCGATGGCAAACAAGTGGCGATTCTCGTGCCTACCACTGTATTGGCCGAACAGCATTACAACACTTTCCGTGAGCGGCTCAAGCCGTTCCCGGTGGAGGTAGAGATGCTCTCTCGCTTCCGCACTCAGGGGCAGCAGGAGCGGATTGTGAAGCAGTTGCGGGACGGCCGTGTAGACATCATCATCGGCACTCACCGTCTGCTCAGTGACGACATCGCCTTCAAAGATTTGGGGCTGGTCATCATTGACGAAGAGCAGCGCTTTGGCGTGGCCCACAAAGAAAAGCTCAAGCAGTTCCGCACCGAAGTGGACGTATTGACCATGACCGCCACCCCCATCCCCCGCACCATGTACATGAGCCTGACCGGGGCGCGAGACATCAGTATCATTGATACCGCCCCCGCCGAACGGCTGCCGGTGCAAACCTACGTGGGTGAATATGACGACGCCCGCATGAAACGCGCCCTGCTGCGTGAACTGGATCGTGGCGGGCAGGTCTTCGTGGTGCATAATCGGGTGATGACCATCGAGATCATCCGCAACCAGATTCAGAAACTGACGCCGGATGCGGTGGTGGCGGTGGCGCATGGGCAGATGAGCGAGCGGGAATTGGAGCGCATCTTCCTGGCCTTTGTGGATGGCAAAATTGACATCCTCATCAGCACCACCATCATTGAAAGCGGGCTGGACATCCCCAACGCCAACACGCTGATTGTGGACCGCGCCGATATGTTTGGGCTGGCGCAGTTGTATCAGCTACGTGGCCGGGTAGGGCGTGGCGCGCGCCGGGCATATGCCTACTTTTTCCACCCACCCTGGCGCACTCTGAGTGAAGATGCCCGCGCCCGGTTGAATGTGATCGCCGAAAATACCGATTTGGGCGCGGGATACACCATTGCCATGCGCGATATGGAGATTCGCGGCGCGGGGGAACTGCTGGGCGCGTCGCAGAGCGGGCATATCTCGGCGGTGGGGTTTGACCTGTATACGCGGCTGCTGTCCAATGCGGTCAAACAGCGCAAGGCGGCGCAGGCGGGCGAGACCATCTCCACGCAACTGCCGGAGGCGACGACGATTGACGTGCCGTTGGCGGCGTATGTGCCTACGGATTATGTGCCGGATGGCGGGCTGCGGCTGCGGCTGTACCGGCGCATGGCTACGCTGTCTACGCTGGAGGAGATTGACGCGATGGCGGATGAACTGGCCGACCGCTTTGGGCCGATACCGGACCCGGTACACAACCTGCTCTACCAACTGCGGATTAAGGTGTTGGCAGAGCGGGCCGAGGTGACGGCCGTGACCACCGAGGCCGGACAGATTAAAATTCGGGTACCTGACCTGGAAAACCTGGATCGCTACCGTTTACAGCGTTACCTGGGCGAAAATGCCCGCGTCAGCCGCAAAGCGATCTGGATGCCGCGCCATATGAGTACGCATGAGTGGCAGGTGGAACTGGTGCAGGTTTTGGAACGGCTGGCGTCCTTTTCAAGAGAAAAATTGGCAGCGGTGAAAACAATTGCAGAATGAAAATCAAAGATTTCGCAGATAAAAAATCGGTGCAATCTGCGTAATCTTTGATGATACCAGGAGGCGAGATGCGTGCAGAGATTCAGAACTCATCTATTTTGCGGCTGCTGCTGATTTTGATGACGTTTATCGTTATCGCTATCGGGCTACGGACGCTGGCGACGGTGGTGGGGCCGGTGCTGGTGGCGCTAGTGCTGGCGCTGGCCTGCGCGCCGCTGTATCAATGGTTGCAACGCAAAGGGATGAAGTCCGGGCTGGCGCTGCTGACGATGACGGTGCTGCTGCTAGCCGTTTTTCTGGGGCTGGGCTGGCTGGTTCTCTCCTCCTTTCAAACGCTGGCGCAAACGCTGCCCACGTACACGGAAAACATGCAGGCGCAGGTGGCAGAACTTTCGGCCAGACTGGCGGAATTGGGCATCAATCGGGAATCGGCGAGTACGGTGGGGAACACGGCCGTGTCCGCTATCACGACCATCGCCGCCCAGGTGTTGAGCATTGGCCTGAATATGGTGGTGACGGCCGTGATCATTCTGGTACTGCTCATCTTCCTCATCGCCGAATCGCCCGCCTATGCGGCGCGGCTACGGCGTGGTTTGGGTGAGAAGAATGATCTTGTCGCCAAAGTTCGTGGCTTTCGGCAGAGCGTACTCTTTTATTTTGTGGCTCGCATCAAAGTGAATTTGCTCACCTCGGCCGGGATTTTGGTGATGCTGTTGGTGACAAATATTGATTCGGCGTTGTTGTGGTCGGTGCTGGCTTTTTTCCTGAGTTTTGTGCCTTATTTTGGCATCATCATTGCCATGATCCCGCCGCTTATCCTGGGATTTGCCCAATATGGCATTGAAATGGTGGTGCTATTGACCATTGGCTACACAATCATCAACCAGGTGGCGGAACAAATTTTGGCCCCCAAAATTATTGGCGATCAGATCAGCCTGTCGCCCGCGCTAACTTTTGTGGCGCTCTTTTTTTGGGGTTGGATGTTTGACTTTATGGGCGTACTGTTGGCCGCGCCGCTGACGGTGATGATGGTGATGCTGTTTGACCATTTCCCGGAAACGCGCTGGCTGGCAGCGCTGGCCGTGGCTGACAAGGCGGAGCCGACACCCGTATCTACACCAGAGAAAACCGAACAAGATTCGTGAGGAGGGCCGCACGCCCACGTGCGGCTTGTTCGCACGTGGGCGTGCGAACTCCTCAAATAATGGAAGATTCCGATGGAGATAAAGTTTTTTGACGAAGGCCCCAAACCGCGCCGGGAGGTGCGGATTAAGCAGTTGGGGTTGTATATGTATGAAGACCAGCGCCGGGTGCAGGTGGGGTTTGCCATTACGCCATTTAGCGAACGGCCGTCGCTGGAAGTGAGCATCCGCAATCCCTGGGGCGAGGAGGTCAGTTCGCTGCACGTCATTGAATCGCTGGATACCAACTTCTCCCTGACCATGCACCTGCGCGACAAAGTGCCCTCTGACCAGTACGAAGTGACCGCCACCCTCTACTACGCCACCCCGGAAACGGAACGGGAGGATGTGCATACGGTAACACGGCCGTTGGACGCGACGCGAGCGGGGGAGCAGTGAGGGAGTGAACAGGTGATGGGGTGACAAGGTGACAGGGTGATCTCGTAATCTCCCAGTCTCCTAATCTCCAATCTCTTCCACAGGACAAGACAATGACCAGACAATTTATTGCTGATTTACACAATCATACGACTGCTTCGGATGGGGAGTATACGCCGACGGAATTGGTGCGGGCGGCGGCGGAATTGGGATTGCAAGCGGTGGGGGTGACGGATCATGACACGCTGGCGGGGCTGGATGAGGCGCTGGCGGTGGGACAAGAGGCGGGGATTCGCGTGGTGCCGGGGGTGGAGGTGTCGTTGCGGTTCAGACGGCCGTATTTCACCGGCACCCTCCACTATCTACTCTACATCCCGTATGCGCTGCTGGATGATGCGACTTTCCGCCAGATGGCGACCGAAATTTTCAGCCAGGGACGTGGGGGCAGGCTGGTTCGCGCCCGTGTCGCGGCCATCAACGAGATTTTTGGACCGGAGGGAGAGAGGGCATTGTTACAACGGCCGTTGACCGCCGAAGAGATCGAAGCATTGGCCACCAATGTCACGCGCCGCCACTTTGCCCTCGCCCTCGGCAACAATCATGGGCTGGACAAAGAACGGGTCAACCAGCTTATTGGCAATGATAGTCCGGCCTACGTCCCCTCCGGCATTGAACAAGCGCAGTTGACGCCGTTGCTGCACGCTTATCCGCAGTTGGTGCGCGTTTTTGCCCACCCCGCCGCCGGTTCCTACCCTGGCGAGAGCCTGTACAACGAAGTGCTGCCGCCCATCGAGGTGGTGGAGCGGCTGCTGCCGGAATTTTTAGACGACAATTTACTGGGGCTGGATGGGCTGGAAGTGCATTATCCCGGCCATACGCCGGAACACGAACAATTGATGGCACAGTGGGCCAGACAACACAACCTGTTGATGACGGGGGGATCGGACTGCCATGATCGGGTGGCACGGCCGTTGGGCGTTGCTGGCGTCTCCCAAATAGAACTAGACCTTCTGTTGAACCAGTTAACAATTTCCACTCCGATCTAATCAGGCACGAAGATGAATCCCCTTCCGGAAGAAATAAATCATCATTTCATCTCGTTTGCCCACAAAGAAATATCTATTGAGGAATTTGAAAATTGGGTTTATACGTCGCAATTGTTGGAACAGGTTCTTGAACAGAAAGATTATTTTGATCTTATCTCGATGAACTATTCGGGGAAATACTCTCGCAGCGAAGTGAACAGAATTATCGAAAAATATGTGGATTTTGGTGCATACGAAACAAAAAGGCTCCAGAGGCTTCTGGCTTGTGTGATTGAAAGGGACGTTGACCTGCCAAACGTTCTACGGGAACTTTATCACCTCTATTGCATAGGTTACTATTTTTTGCAGAAGCTCGCCCTTGAATATGGACTGCTAGTTGAGGTACCACCACTACAGTCTGGTGCTGAAACCTGGGAAGAATTGAGTGAGGAATCACAAAACAAGTTACTGAGCAGCTTGCTGCCTGGTGCAATCGAAGAAGCTCAAAAAGTGCTTGACCTGTTGAGACAAGGCGAGATTATCTTAACTGGTATACAAAATGATTTCGGCCAGTATGATTTTGAGTATAAACGTTCAGATACTTTGAGATAGCCTCCACTCCGTGATTTAACATGTCCTCTGAAATTGAGAAATCTTTTCCAAGAATATGGTCTATCCATTCGGGCATGGTGATGGTTGTTACCGATTTGCATGGGGCTTGGGAAGCATACCAGCGCCACAGGATCACTCTGGGCTTATTTGATCTCAAAACTGTGGGTCAAGTTGGCCACACAGCGGATGGTGGCGGCGACGGAACAGTATTTTTCCTCAGACAGGGTGATGGCGCGTTCCACTTTCTGTGGGTCTAACTCCTCCCCTTCTACAATGTAATGGAGATGAATGTCGGTGAACATGTACGGCGGGTCAGCCAATTGTTTGCCCTCCACCTGCACATAGAGGTTGGTCAGCTTTTGCCGCTGCCGCTCCAGAATCAGTACCACATCGTGCGATGAACAGGAGGCCAGACTCAAAAGCAGCAGGTCAGATGGCTTGACTGCCTTCCATTCCTGCCACTCCGGGTCATCATCAGCCCAGGAACCGGCCATAATCACGTGACCGAAGGAGTCACGGCCGTAAAACAATTTGCTCTCCGGCCCCGCCCATTTCAAAGCAACGTTACTCATTATTAACTCCCAAAACCAACCTCCCGGAGGTTTTGAACCTCCGGGAGGTTGAGGCTATTTCTAATCACACCCATTCGACGGCAGTGACGCGCCAGTTGCAGGGTCAACACATTGGCAATAGGTTACGTTTTGGTTTTGCCCCCCGCCTTCCCACAGTAGATAAATGACGCTGGTTTTGGCACAGGTGGGTTGGCCGGGCAACGGGCTGCGCAACGGCCGTGTCCACTCCACTCCTATCCCATCCGCATCCTCTTCGCTCACCATAAAAAAACGCACATGATTACGCGGATTACTCCCCACCTCAATCTGCCCATTCATGGCTAACACAAAAGCAAACGTGGGAAAACACATCACCATCAGCCAGATGATGACAAAAAGCAAATAACCAAACCGCCGCAGCCATCGTTTCATTGTGAGCAGTGAGCGGTGAGCAGCGAGCGGCCTACTGCTGACTGCTCACTGCCTACTGCTCACTATTTACATACCCCCATTCATCGCCTTCACATACAGCTCAGTGGTGTACTCTTTCACCATGCGCCGGGTGCTGAAGAGGGGGGCATTGGAGCGGATCGTTTCCCGCATAATTTCCACCCAGCCCCGCGGAATGCCATCCCGATCCCGGCTGTAATAGAGCGGGACGATCTCATCTTCTAATAACTGGTAGAGTGCGTTGGCGTCAAACTCATCCTGGGCGTGTTCGTTGTCAAATTCCCGCTCATCGCCAATGGCCCAACCATTAGCGCCGTTGTACCCTTCCACCCACCAACCATCCAGAATGCTCAGGTTGGGGATACCGTTCAGGGCCGTTTTCATACCACTGGTGCCGCTGGCTTCGCGGGGGCGGCGGGGATTATTCAACCACACATCCACCCCTTGCGTCAGGTAGCGGGCCATGTGCATATCATAATCCTCAATGAAAGCCACCCGACCACCCAGTTGATTGTGTTTTGCCAGGTTATACACCTGTTGGATGAGCGCCTTGCCCGGCTCGTCGGCCGGATGCGCCTTACCGGCAAACACCAACTGCACCGGCCGATGTGTGTTCAGCAATAGCCGCTGCAATCGTTCCAGGTCACGGAAGATAAGCGCCGCTCGTTTGTAGGTGGCAAAACGGCGAGCAAAACCGATAGTCAATGCTTCGGGGTCAAGCAGGGTGCCGCCGGTTAGAACTTGCGTGGGGTCGTTAGCGCCGCTGACCCAACGCCGCCGCACCAGATGGCGGAAGTAATTGAGCATTTTTAGCTTGAGGTGCTGATGCAACTGCCACAGCTCTTCATCAGGTACATCGGCCAGCCGTTTCCAGACGGCGGGGTCATCGTGTTGCTCGCGCCAGTTTGCTTCCAGGTATTTGTCAAACAGGTGGCTCAACTCGCTGGAAATCCAGGTGGGCAGGTGGACGCCATTGGTGATGGAGCTAATGGGTACATCGGCAACGGGCTTGTCCGGCCAAACTTCTTGCCACATATCGCGGGAGACACGGCCGTGTAGCGCACTCACACCATTACTCTGCCCTGCCTGCCTTAACGCAAACACTGTCATGTTAAAAGCCATGCCCCAGGATTCCTGGTGTCCACCCAGACCCAAAAACTGTTCCCGGCTAATCCCCATCTGATCCCAAAAACCATGAAAGTATTGCTCCACCATATGCAGGCCAAAAGCATCATGTCCGGCCGGAACAGGGGTGTGGGTGGTGAATACGGTTTGTGCCCGAACCTTATGGCTGGCTTCCTCAAAGCTCATACCCTGAGCCACATATTCCCGGATGAGTTCCAGAATGAGGAAAGCAGAATGTCCCTCGTTCATGTGCCACACCTCCGGCTGCACACCCAACTGGCGCAGCAACCGTACACCGCCAATACCCAAAAGCATCTCCTGGCGGATACGGGTTTCACTGTCGCCTGCGTAGAGCCGGGCAGATAATTCTCGATCCCAGGGATCATTTTCGTCTACATCGGTATCCAACATATAGAGCGGGCTGCGTCCCACTTGCACATACCAGGCGCGGGCATAGACCTGACGGCCGGCCAGATTCACGCCAATTTTCAACACCTGTCCATTTTCATCCGTCACTACCTGAAGAGGCGCGGTGCTCATATCTAGCTGATGGTAAATGGCTTCCTGCCAGCCATGCGAGGGGATGCGCTGGCGAAAATACCCCTGGGGGTACATAAAACCCACACCTACAAAGGGCAGGCCCAGGTCGCTGGCTTCTTTGATGTGGTCACCAGAGAGGATACCCAACCCGCCAGAATAGATGGGCAGGGAGCTATGCAGCCCAAATTCAAAGGAAAAATAGGCGATTGTTTTCTCTTTTAGCTCTGGGTAGGTGGTGTGAAACCAGGAATGTCCGTTTTTCAGTTCCCGGTCATAGAGGATCATCACTTTTTCATAGGCACGAATGAAGGCGCTGTCTTGGGCCACTTCTTGCAAACGCGCCGGGCTGATTTCTTGTAACATCTGCACCGGATTGTGCAAAGTACGCCGCCAGAGGGGGTAATCCAGACGGCGAAAAAGTTCACGAGCATCGGTATTCCAACTCCACCAAAGATTGTACGCCAGTTCGTCCAGGCGTTGAATCCGGGCGGGTAGTTTTTCACGTAATGGGGTCATGTTAATTTCCCTTTTTTTGTTGGTTGTGTGGTTTTCACCACCACTACATGGTTGATGTATCAACCAATTATTGGGGGTATTATACCATGCTGTTGGCGGGGATCAATTGGTCTGATAGGGGATAAAGGGGAGATGAGGGGGCAACGGCCGTTGCGCCCGCTCAATCACCAGTTTTGCCATTTCTCTCACACACCAGTTAAACTGTTCGGCCGTCATCAATTGGCGGTCAATGTCTGGGGCCGGATTGCTGCTGGAGATCACATACACATCGTCCCCTTTCACCACAAATTCCACCATGTTCACATCATATTGACATTGCTGGCTAATACGCAAAGCGTCATCGGCCAATTGTTTACCCCACCCCTCGTCTTTAGTAAGGATACCGGGTAGATAGGTACCCCCGGTCTGTGAGTAGTGCAATATCATCACCGCCTGTTGCCCAATGACAAAGGCGTGCAAATGGTCATTGGAATCAATAAGCTGCTGCAAAATGGTGGTGCGAAAGCCGCTCTCGTCGTACCGCTGGATCAGTTCATCCACGTTATGCACACGGGCGGCAAACTGGCGACCGCCACTGTGGACATCTTTGAAAATAGCCGGTACCCCCACGTATTCAATGATGGCTTCCCAATCCATGGGGTATTTGAGATTGCGGAAAGTATCCGGGGAGGTTTCGCACTCCACTTGTTTGTTGGGCAGCACTACCGTGCGTGGGCTTTTAAGGCCCAACTGGCTGATCACGGCCGTGCCCAAAAACTTGCTGTCCACATCCCATAAAAAAGGGTTATTGATGACGGTCACGCCTTGCATGACCGCATGTTTCACATAGGCGCGGTAATAGGGAATTTTGTGCGACATCCGGTCAATGATGACGGCATATTCCACCGGCTCGCCCATATGGGTGCCGCCCAGTTTAATCAGCTCGGCGGTGATGCCGGTATGGCTATCGTTTACGGCCGTCATAAACGCTTCCGGCCAATCATATTCCGCGCCAACAATCAGACCAATTTTTGTGTGCTTGTTTTGGCTCATCTGTGCTTCAATCCTCCAATTCGCAAAGTTCAGTGGGTAAGGCGGATGATACTCCATTCAGGGGCGGTAGACTACTGAATTGGTAATCCGTAATCCATAATCCGAATCACGGGTTACGGCTAACGGGTTACGGAGTGTGGCTAACGGATGATGGTAGTCACTCAGGCCGCATTTTGCTATAGTCTGGGCATGGAAAGAGATTTTGAACAACCGGCAACCATCCTGCAAACGGCCGTCGGCGGCACGGCCGTTTCCTTCAACATGTGGCGCACCTTACGGCTGAGTTCCTTTCAAATTGGCTCGGCGGCGGCCGATATTCTCACCGCCAGTGTGTGGAACCGGGTGATGATCGCCGAACTGGGGATGCCCGCCACCTGGGTGGGGCTGCTGCTGGCGCTGCAATACCTGCTCATGCCCATCAGCTTTTGGGCCGGGCACCGCTCCGATACACGGCCGTTGTGGGGACGGCGGCGTGTCTCTTACATCTGGTTAGGGCGGGGGTTGGTTGTGCTGTCTTTCCCCCTCTTAGGCATGAGCATCAGTCTGTTTGAAGGCGGCGAGATGAGTACCGGCTGGCTGGTGGCACTCGTTTGTTTTATGCTTTTTGGCGTGGGCAAACTTTTTTCCGGCAGCGTCTATCTGGCGCTGGTGCGTGAATCGGCCCCGCCAAATAAACAGGGGATCGCCATTGGCATCGCGGAAACAGTGCTGATCGCCTTCTTCCCCATCATGGCCATCGCCTACGGCCGTTGGATGGAACATTACGATCCGGCCACCTTTGCTATTATGATTGGATTCACGGCCGTTTACTGCGCCTTCTGGTGGTTTTTTGCCACTATCAAAAGCGAACGGCCGTTAGCAGCGCCCGTCATTGCCAGCCGCAGTGGAGGTTGGGGAGAAACGGTGGACAAGTTTAGGGTAGTTTGGGCCGACGGCCGTGTACGTCGCTTTTTCCTCTTCCTCTTTGTCGCTACTTTCGCCGCCTGGATGCAAGACAACATTCTGGAACCATTTGGCGCTAATGTCTTTGGGATGCCCACAGGCCAAACCACCCGTTTCACTGGCTACTGGGGTGGCGCAACCCTGCTTGTCCTGGTTGCTTCCTTTGTCATCTGGCGCAAACGCTACCCGGAAACATTGTCCGGGTTTGCCAGAGCAGGGCTGGGCATCATGGCTGCCGGGCTGCTCTCGCTCGCCATCACCTCTTTCGGCCAACAGCGGCATCTGCTTGAGTTATCACTGCTCATCTTTGGCGCCGGTTTTGGCCTGTATACCTTTGGCGGCGTCAGCCTCATGGCCGCCATGTCCCCAACCAGAGACGCCGGCGCGTACCTGGGATTGTGGACGGTGGGCATTCTGGTGTCCAAAGGACTGGGCACTTTTACCGGCGGCCTTTTGCGTGACCTGTTCCACCTGGGTCTGGATTGGTCATTTGCCCTCAGCTATGGCCTGGTTTTTGCTATTGCGGCCGTGGGATTAGTCGTCGCGTCATTGCTGGTACACGGCCGTCAGGTCATCTCATTCGTTGAGGATTACAAATAATCTACCTGTCCACCCTCGCTAAAACAGGTAAAATGGGACAACGATTCTTTCAATCAGTGCAATCCGCGTAATCTTTGATTACGCTTGAAGGAGAACTCCATGCGAACCCCAATCATTGCCGGTAACTGGAAAATGAACAAAACGGCCGACCAGGCCGTCACCTTCGTCCGCGAAATCCGCCATGCCCTGCAAAACATCAAAGGCATAGACCGCGTCGTCTGCCCCCCCTTCCTGGCGATCCCCGCCGTCTATGAAGCGTTGCAAGCCACCGACATCGGCGTAGGGGCGCAAAATATGTATTTCGCCGAAAAAGGGGCCTACACCGGCGAAATTGCGCCGGACATGCTCACCCCCTTCTGCCAATACGTCATCCTGGGCCATTCCGAACGGCGCGCCCTTTTTGGGGAAACAGACGAGGGGGTGAATAAGAAGGTACACGCGGCGCTGACCCATGGCCTGACGCCCATCATCTGCGTGGGTGAAAGTCTGGCGCAAAACGAAGCAGGTGAGACCCACGTGTTTGTGAGTGGACAGGTGAAGGGGGCGTTTGCGGGATTAACGGCCGTGCAAGCCCCCGCCTGCGTCATCGCCTATGAACCCATCTGGGCCATCGGCACCGGCAAATCGGCCAGCGCCGCCGAAGCGGGCAGCATCATCGGCCTCAGCGTGCGCGGTGCATTGGCCGAACTATTTGGCGAAGCGGCCGCCCAGCAGGTGCGCATCCAATACGGCGGCAGCGTTACCGTAGACAACATCGCCGACTACATGGCCCACCCGGACATTGACGGCGCGCTCGTCGGCGGCGCCAGCCTGAAAGCGGACTTTGTAGAGCTGGTGCGCAACGCAGCAACATGATCAATGGTCAATTGTCAATGCTCATTGACAATTGACCATTATCCATTGACCATTAATGAACGACTCCCTCATGCCCTTCTTCTGGGTTTTAGTCACATTACCCATCTTACTGGTGATGCAGCGTTGGATTCACCAGCATTTGCACGGCATCGCCTTTTTGCTGATGGGGCAGCCGGGGCGGGCGGTGGTGCTGTATGCCATCGTTTTGTTGCCCGGTGTCTTTTTGCATGAGGCCAGCCATTGGCTGGCGGCCACACTGCTGGGGGTGCGCACGGGCACCTTTTCCGTCATCCCCCGCCAGCAGCCGGATGGCAGCGTCCAACTAGGCTACGTGGAGTATTACAAGAGCCGTTCGCTAGACCCGGTGCGGGAGAGTATTATTGGGGGGGCGCCGTTGATTACGGGCACGGCCGTGATCCTGCTCATCAGCTACCACATCTTCAACTACCCCCAACTGGCCGCTCTGGTGCAAACTGGCGAAGTCCGCGCCCTGACGATTGCCCTGGAACAACTGTTACGTACACCTGACTTTTTCCTCTGGCTCTACCTCATTTTTGCCATCGCCACCGCCATGATGCCCAGCCAATCTGACCGCCGCGCCTGGCCCGCCTTTGCCATCGCCCTGGTCGTCTTTGCCCTCATTCTCAACCTGTTGGGATTGTTTGATGTCGTTGCCACCAGCCTGGCCGGGCCGGCGGCCGTTATGTTTGGTTATCTGGGGCTGGCCTTCTCCCTGGCTATCGGCGTCAACATTTTCTTCATGGTCGTCATTGCCTTTCTGGAATGGCTGATCAGCCGGGTAAGGGGTGTGTCGGTGTTATATAACCAGGCGCCAGAATCGTGACACTTGCCACCTGCCACGTGCCACATGATCTCCATCCTCATCACTACCTACCGGGAAGCGCACACCATTGGCCGGGCGTTGGAGGCATTTCTGCCGCAACTGCCCGCTGATGGTGAAATTTTGGTGGTATGCCCGGATGCGGAGACAACGGCCGTCATCCAGCAATACGCCTCTCTTCATCCCCAAATCCGCCACGTACCCGACCCCGGCCTGGGCAAACCAAATGCACTCAACATCGGCTTGCAAGCGGCCCGCGGCGACCTGATTGTGTTTAGCGATGGCGATGTGGTGGTGGATGAGCAGGCTTTAACCCCCTTGTTGTCTCCATTTGCCGAACCACATGTGGGTGCGGTGACAGGTCGCCCGGTGAGCGTTTCGCCGCGAGAGACAAAACTTGGTTACTGGTCACACTTGCTGGTGGAAGGGGCGCATCAGGCGCGGCTGGCGCGGGATGCCGCTGGACAATTCTTGCTATGCTCCGGTTATCTCTTTGCCGCCCGTCGTTCGCTCATTCCCCCCTTGCCGATTGATGCGCTGGCCGAGGATGCTGTCATTTCCCATCGCATTGCCGAGCAGGGATATGCCATCCGTTATGCACCAACGGCCGAGGTGTATGTGAAGTATCCAGCCACTTATGCAGACTGGCGGCGGCAGAAGATTCGTTCGGCGGGGGGATATGCGCAGGAGTATGTGCGGCGTTCTCCGTACCAGATGCGTTCAGCGCGGCGGGAGGTGCAGGATGGCCTGGGCCACACGCTGCGCTTTGCGCAATCGCCGCGGGAGTTTGGCTGGACGTTGCAACTACTTGGGGCGCGGCTGCATTTGTGGGCTTCGGTGTGGTGGCAGGTGCGGGTGCGCCAACGGCCGTTGCCCGACCTCTGGCAGCGCGTGGAAAGCACGAAATAGGATGGTACAAGACGGCCGTTATGCGCCAATTAACATTGCCTTTTGATACACTTGTTTACCTGAAACCTTCACCCATAGTCGCCGCCCATCCTTTCTCCCATGATGGGTTGTGCCGCGAAGATGCGCGCTTAAATTTGGAAACCCAATACGCTCATTTGTTGGAAGAAACCGATTTGTTTAATCGCCGTGTGGTCAGTTTCCAGGCCAACAAAACGGAAACGCTGCATAATTTGATGGCTTATAGCCAATGGTTCGTCGAACAAAATCTTAGCTGAATGAGGAGATCAAAGACCGGGCAGCGACCAATTTGGTGCAAAGTCGCAAATTCTCGCAAATGTTGGCCGACGCGGTGCGCCGTTACCAAAACGGGCTGATTGATTCGGCGCGGGTCATCGAAGAATTGATCCGAATGGCCCAGGAGAGGCGCGAAGCGGATAAGGAGGGCGAAAAGCTCAATCTGTGGGTAGATGAGTTGGCGAAGGGCCGGAAAATGGAGAAGATTTTGCGTGGCTTGTAAGGTGTGCTTTACTGCTGCCCCCGCTGGCGCGGCGCCACCAGGTAGTGGCATTTCAATTATGACACCAGACCGCTCGCGCGGAATAATTGAACTTTTACGGCCGTTAGACTACAGTGTGGCTCAATGATAACCAGAACATAACATGACAAAATCAGCCGGGTTGCCGACCACCTATCAAAGAGCAAGATTCCTTGTGGAAGAGTTCTCGAAACGACAGGTAGCGTATGTTATAATGGGGCATTAGGAGCAAAAATATGACCTATAAAGCCACAATTATTATTGAAAAAGATGAACATGGGTATTATGCCTATGCCCCAGAATTGACGGGTTGCCAGACAGAAGGAAATTCCCTGGACGAGGTAATGGTCAACATTCAAGAGGCCGTTGAACTGTATTTAGAGACCATGACCGAAGATGAAATCAGGCAAACCCTCAGCAGTTCAGTGCTCACCACCACCCTGGAGATAGCCGTTGCCTAAACAACCACGCCTCACAGCCAAAGAAGCCGAAGCTTTGCTGCTTGAAGCAGGTTTTACGTTGGTACGCACAAAAGGCAGCCATCACATCTATATGCGAAATACAAGCAGAGTCGTTGTTCCTTTTCACAGTGGCAAAGTCTTGCATCCAAAAATCGTTAAACAAGTTTTCCAGGCAATTGAAGCGAACGAATAATTCTATTCCTCACACCAAGATCAATACCTGCCCTCTTAATAAGTGACAAGATTTGCTGTTTATCAGCTAGATTCGGAGACAAACAATGAAAAAGTCAAAGGCCAAATTGGTGTTGGAAGGCAAAATTATTGAGCGCCTACCAACCACCTTCTTTGAGGTGGAGTTGGATAATGGTCAGACAATGCTGACTTATCTGGCAACAAAGAGAGCCAGAAAATACTATCTCCAGCTAAAACCAGGTGACCGTGTACAAGTAGAACTCTTAGCAAGCGATGCCTCACACGGAAAAATTGTCCGGGTGCTTGAACCATTCGATCCATCGATTATTCTTGAGATGATGCCTGGATTATCCTCCAGCGAAGAAATTGATGCACAGAACAAGTCGTAGATCAAAAATGAAGAGCGAACCAACCCTTTCTTACCCCCACACACATAAGGATTCCAAATACGCGGCCGAGCCGTCGCGGAGCCAGCCGTCGAGTTGAGCGACTTCTTTGAGCTGCTGTCCCCGCTGTCGAGGCACGGCCAGGTAATGGCATTTCAGCTCCGGCACGGCCGTCATATCCCCCCACAACTTTTCAAACTGCGCCACCGGGAAGATGTCTTCCTGCCCCTTGCCCCACCGCTTTTTTACGTCTTTCAGCGTGATGTAGGTGGGCATCCGCGCCGCCATCTGGCGCACGGCCGTCGCCACCCGCGTCCCATCCACCAAATCTGCCCGGCCTAATCCAAACACGCCCAATAACTGGTCAATATCCAGCCACATCGTATTCGAGTTGTAGTAGCTCAGGGCAAACTCCACCTCCTCGTGGGGCAGGGCCAGGCCTTCAATCAGACGGACACGGCCGTCAATCCGCGCCAGCCCGCCCCCGCGATCTTCAATACGGCGGGTGATCACCTCGGCCGTTAGCGCCGCGCCAGAGGCCAGATGCGCCCCCAAAACGGCCGGGTCCACGTTCGCCCCCAAGGTGTCAATGTTGTGAACCATGAGCGTGCGCAGCGACGGCCGTGCCGCCAACATCTCCCGCAGCACCCCATTCAGCAGCAAATTGGGAATCTCATACCAATGCCCCACCGGATGCAAACATTGGCGCGGTAAATTGTCGGTATAATCGCTGCCCTCGCCCATGCTTTGCGCCCAACCGATGAGGGCATTGTGCAGGCTCTCGCGCACCTTTTGCGCCTGCTCGTCGAGCAACTGCTGTGGCATTTCCTCCCAGGCAAACCGCAAGTCCCGCGCCATGGGAATGAGCCGCAGCCCTACCGACCGCCCCGGCGAGAGATAGAGCGGGCCGTCATAGCCATAATGCCGTTCCGCCTCCAAAAAGTTGGCGATGGGATCATGCGTCAGGTAGCTGGTGGTAATCACATGCGGCAAATCCACGCCCACCAACCGGCCGATCTGGCGGCTTTTAGCCAGATGTACCTCGATGAATGTGCGGTGACGGCCATCCAGTTCCACAAAGGGATTGAGCGCCTTCACCACACCCGCGCCATGCGTCCAACGGCTGCCCGCACCCCCGGCCAACGACACCACCGCCACCGCGCCATCGGCCAACGCCTGCAACCCCAAATCCCGGAAATGGTCGGGTATCGTGCCGGTCAAATCTTGCACATCCTCGACGTGGACATCTTCAATCAGGCTGCGCACCGGCAGCCGGTTTTGGGCCAGGCCAATACGCCCGGCGCGCAAATCAGCCCGAATTTGCTCATGTTGCAGGCGGTCAAACCCATTTTCCGTCAACAATGTTTCCAGACTCTTGCCCGTTTGCGCCCCCTCCACCGCGCCGGGCAACAGCCGGTCAAACAACGCCTGCATCATGCCGCCCAACTCTTGTTGGCTACGCGACGCGACGCCGAGCCGGTCCAATTCAGCGCGGCGAGCGGGGGGCAGTTCCCAGGCGTCTCGGCGCAGAAGAGCGGGCACAGTGAGGGTGTAATACTGCGGTGGCATGAGGGCGGATTCACCGTCCAACCAATCCGCCCAGGTGCCGCGCTCGTTGATGGCAAAGTCATACACCACCGGCTCCATGGCAAAGGGCACGGCCGTTTCCAACCCCCGTTTCGTTTCGCTCATAATCGTTTGCAGGCGATCTTGCGCCTCCGCTTTGCGGTCTGGCGCAAAGATGAAACCCATGCCCCCACCGGCCATGCCACCCAACATCCAGAAACCCCAAAAATCCGCGCCAAATTCGGTCTGTACCCGGCGAATCAGTTCGTCGGTGTAGCGGTTGCCCGCCCAGGGGATGATGGTGCGGATGGGACCGTGAAAGTTGCGATGGGTGGCCGCGCCGATGGCGGGCACATCACCGGCCTGCAAATGGGCCACAATTTCATCGTAAATGTGAATGGCGGTCTGACGGCCGTGCCACTCCGCCGCCGAGCGCAGCAAATACTTTTCCGTCACCATCTCCAAAATGGGGCCAACATCCTGGGCCATGCCGCCATGCACCAGCACCAGACTCTCCTGCAACGCCTGTCGTGTGGCCGGTGACACTTCGTCCAGGGTGAGAATGTGATGCCCCGGCAGCAGCCGCCCCCGGCTAACGCCCCATTCCGGGTCGCCATCAGCCGCCCGTTCGCCGTGAATCATCTTCATGCCCGGCCAGACGCCGCCGGAATCCTGCCAGCCGCCGCCCGACCCGGCCAGCCATTCACCCAAAATGGCCCGCGCCGCCACCAGCCGCCGCTCCGCTTCGCTGAGTTGGCCGGTCAGCGACTGCGCCTGCCCGGTAGCCCGCATACAGACGGTGATCAGGCAGGCCAGCAAGTTGGTAGAGACGGCCAGCCGCGACCCTTTGGGAATGCCGTTGACGCTGCTGACCAGTTCCAGTCCGCGCCCCGGCCCCACCAGTTGCACCAGCAAGTCGCCGAGCGGCTGCCCGGCCCCTTCCATGCCCGGCGGCACAATCCCGGCGGCGATAATGGCGGCTTTGAGCAGCCCCAGGTAATCGCGGGCAAAGTCGAAAATTTCGTCGAGGGTGGTGATCACGGCCGTCGCCCCCAAATCCACACTCGTCAACCGAATCACCGGCTCGTCAATCACACGCAGATAAGCCTCAACGGGTGGTTTGGGATTGTTTGAACGCAGAGACGCAGAGGCGCGGAGATTGTCTTCCCCTCTGCGCTCTCCGTGCCTCTGCGTTGAATTGTTTTCGCGGACGGCCAGATCAATGGAAACGTTGAGAACCCGTGCGCCTTCGGGGAAGTCCATGCCCAGGAAGAAGATGTCGCTCCAACCGGAGTGGGTGAGGTCCATGCGCACGGGTGTGCTTTCGCGCAGGATGGGAAAGAGGCCGTGACTGGTCTGGCACAATTCCGGGCGGATGCGCAGCGGATGGTCGGCCGGGTGGCCGGTGCGGAACATCCATTGATTGCCGCGCACGGTGCGCACACTGCGCCGCACCTGGTCGGCTAATGTCTGGAAACCGAGGCGATGGTACGCAGCGGCGAGGGCACTGGCAATGGCGTCGCTAGGGCCATCGGCCGTTTGCTGCGCCAGAAAATTATCAATGGCCTCGGCAAAACGGCGGTTCAGCAGGTGTTCATAGCCGGTATAAGGGATGTGCCCTTTGCTAACCAGCCCGGCCTTCTCCGGCAGGTGAAAGCGGTAAATGGCATAGAGGAAAAAGAGGGCGCGCACCCGCTCATACAGGTTGTCCCGTTCGCGGCGGAATTTGTCCAGGGCAGCACATTCAGCCAGCAGGTCGGGCAGGGTGGCTGCCTGGCAAAAATCGTCCAGAGAACGGTTGCGGGTGTGGGGGTCTACGGCCGTGATAATCTCAATCAATTCGCTCATGTTGAGTCCTGAATTTTTAGAATGGGATGGGGAGTTGCATAGAGATGGGCATTAGCTCTTCGGGTTCCATCACGCTATCGGTAGCAAAGCCCGGTTTGATTAACAAGGCTTCCTGCATGGGCTTGCGCAACTCCTCGGTGGGGCCTACGTGGTAAAAATGAGAAACAGTGCGCTGCACGGTACGGGGCCAATAACGCGGGATGTGTTCATTAACACGATATTGATTCTCTTTCCAAAGAGAGATGGCAAAACCGCCAGGAAGGGCTTGTACTATTTGCGCCAATTCTATGGCGTCTTGTTCCGACCATTGGTTGAAATAATCAGTGTGACGGCCGTAATAAGGCGGATCCAGATAAACAAAATCTTCGGCGGTGGCATCAGCCAGAGCAGCACGCCAATCCTGTACACAAAATGCCCACTCTTTTCCCTGCATAATACCTTGAATGACCTTTACCTGGTTGACAATTTTGGTGATATACGCAGGCTGGAAACGATCAGGTTTGCGGCAAAAAGGGACATTGAATTCGCCATTTTGATTGAATCGCATCATGCCATTAAAACAGGCACGGCTCAGGAATAGAAAATCGAGCGGATCGCCTTCGGCATTAAACCGTTCACGGACGGTGTAGTAGTAACTCTGCTTATCGCTACGGCCGTTTGTCCGCAGTCGTTCTCCTTCGCATTGTAGATGTTGTTTGACGGTGTGCGGGGTGACACGGCCGTCGTAGATTCCCTGGTAGAAGTTGACAATGTGTGGGTTGATATCACTCACTACTGCTCGTTGGGGGCGCACGTTGAAGAGAACAACACCAGAGCCAAGAAATGGCTCAACCCAACGGCCGTTACCCTCCCAAACCACATTTTGCATAATAAAGGGAACCAATTTTGTTTTGATTCCTTGACATTTAATGGGGGGAACAATCACATTTTCCGGCGTTCTAGGGAGCTTCATGTTGCCAGACCTTTGTATGCCATATACGTTTTCAGATTTGTATAGGGACGTCTGGGCAGTTCTACAGCCCGTGCCATATCATTCGTCAGGTAATACATCCAGTAATCGTTGAATAGTTCCTCCCCCAACAGGGCAAAAGGACCAGTGCCATTTACCAACGCCTCTATTTCAGTGACAGAACCAATGTTTTTCGTATTACCACTGCCAGGGCGATCCGAGGCAATGCGGTATTTTTCTTGGGCGAAAAATTGAAAGTCGGCAATGACAGAGGTGATACTTTCCAAATGCTCCAAACGATGCACCTGACGTTCGTCAACCCCTGAAACCTGCGAATAAATGACACCAAGCACATAGTGACCAGCGTAACGGCCGTATGGAAAAGCGACATTCTTTGAACTGGTCCGGTTCCGAAAATAGCCTGTAAAAGCGCCTAACGTCAGACCATTCACCCGCTTTTCATTGACACGGTAAGTGGTTTTTAGATCAAGGGCAAGAAGCTGACCATCAGAATCAACAAAAGTGATATCTGGGTAGAAGTTTTGATGCTGTGCGAGGTGTAGTTTGAGGCCATACTTGCCAGCAAATTGAACCAACTTGGGAAACAACAGGAGTTCCATGATTTTGGAAACCACTTTAGTATCTGTCGAAATGGTGTAGATATTCCTGGCAACATCAATAAACCCTTTGACAACCCAATCTCCTTGCTGTGTGGAGACAGCATCATTGAAATAATGGGCTTCTTCTTGGAGGGCAGGCAAAAATTCAAACTTATCCATCAATTCCCTTTGGTTCAGGTTGGCATTCACAAGATTGGACAGATTTTACCCAGTTAGGTGGATTTTTCTACAGGATGGGGAGTTCGAGTTCGGGTCAGGGCGATTTCAAAGTCTTTCATTGGGAATTACTCTGGCTAAAGTGATGGGGCATCTGGTACTTTCGTCCTGAACGTGCTATGCTGTTAAGCAAAAGTGGCCGTTTTGATATCAGGTACATGCCCGGTGGTTGCCTGACATGTTTTTCCCCATCACATCCTGTGTACCTGAAAGCAAAACAAGGACAATTGTATTGTGACAGACCCAAGCAGCCTGGTTGGACAGCCAATTGGTCAGTATCAAGTCATGCAGCATCTGGCGCGGGGGGGGATGGCAGATGTGTACCTGGCGTTGGATACAGATTTGCAGCGGCAGGTAGTCCTCAAAGTATTGTTACCGAATTTTGCGCAAGACGTTGGATTTGTGGAACGATTTCGGCGTGAAGCGCAGGCGATGGCGCAGCTCCACCATCCCAATGTGGTGCAGGTGTATGCCATTGGCACAACCGGCAATCGGCAACCCTATATTGCCATGCAATATGTGCCGGAGGGGACGCTGGCGGAAAAACTGACCGCTTTGGGTCGTCAGCAGCAGATACTAACTACACCTTATGCCCTGGCGCTGGCGCGGCAGGTTGCGGATGCGTTGGCGGCGGCGCACCGCAAGGGTATCGTGCATCGGGATTTGAAGCCGAGCAATATCTTGCTGGATGCTAACGGTAAGCCATTATTAACTGATTTGGGGATTGCCGTGGTGGAGAGCAATCCTCGTCTGACGCAAACGAATGTCCTGCTGGGCACGCCCCACTATATGTCTCCGGAGCAGGTGAAAGGGGAGTCGGTTGACGGCCGTACCGACATTTATGCCCTGGGTATCATTTTGTATGAACTGTTTGCCGGGATGCGACCGTTTACGGCTGATGGGCAGTGGGGGGTGTTGCACAAACAGATTTATGAAGAGGCACGGCCGTTGCAGGTGATCCGGCCTGATTTGCCTTCCGAAGTAGTGGCCATTGTCGCCCGCTGTATGCAAAAAGCGCCGGAAGAACGTTACCAGTCGGCCGAGGAATTGGTGGGGGCTTTAGACCAGACATTGCAGATTGTGGGTGCACCAGGCCAACAGGCTGTGTCCGGCGCCTGGCTGTGGCAGCCACCGGATACAGGCAAATTGGTGACGGGCGGCAGTAAAATTGTGCCACCGCCGCCTTCAACGGTAGTGAGTGAACCGGCGGCCGATACTCTGGCCCGACCGCGCCGCCGCTGGTCTTACGCCCTGTTATTGCTACTTTTGCTGCCGGTTTGTGCCTTTGGTGGCTGGCAGGTGTGGCTGCGTACCCAAATGCCACCCACGGAAATAGTGACACCAACACCAGACACGGCCGTTGTCGAGACAACCCCTGTCGAGCAAATACCAGTCGTTGATATCGTTGATAATGCACCAACGAATACGGCCGTGTCCTCTACGCCCACGCAAACGTCGGTGCCGACGGCGCTGGCAACGGCCGTGTCCGGCGAAATTGAGCTATTGCGGCCAAATGATGAAACATTTACGCTGGAAGATGAAGTGCAATTTTCGTGGCGCTGGCCGGAGGCGCTGACCGCCGAGCAATTTTTTACGCTTTATTTCACAATTGATGGCGAAGAAATGCGGGCCATGTCGGTGGATGAGCCGGCTGCTGGCACACTGTTTCGGCTCCAATTTGTATTGAGCGACATTTTGCAGGAACCAGGGGTCTATCGCTGGTTTGTCCGGTTGGAGGCCGATGATGTGGCTGATCCGTTGTTGGAAAGTGATAGCCAGGAGTTGACCGTTGAAGCGGTGGCTGAGGCGACGGTTGAGGCAACGACCACTCAGACAGCCACTTCCACAACGCCACCACCTACCAGCACAGCCACACGCCGCCCCACCACATCTACGCCGCGTCCAACGAATACGGCCGTGCCGCCAACGGCAACAGCTATACCGCCAACGGCCGTGCCGCCCACTGCCCCGCCGCCAACGTCGCCGCCACCGACATCACCACCCCCAACGGCCGTGCCCCCTACAGCGCCACCGCCAACGTCGCCGCCACCAACGCCTATACCGCCAACGGCCGTGCCGCCAACTAATACACCACCGCCACCCTAATGGCTGACGGCCGTGTTCTTGTCATGGGATGAGAGGTTATTCCGCCCCAGGTCATTAGCTCAAATTGCCCTACCAATCGTTTGTTCCCTGTTTGTGGTCAGGAGGATGTCATGAATAATCAGAAAGTTTATTTACGTTTAGGACGACCAGTCTGCTTACTGGTTATTTTGTTAGTAGGTGCGCTGCTGGTGGGAAACCAGAATACCCAACCGGTAGTTGCGGATGCAGAAGCTGTACAGTCTCTTTATGAAAGTGGGCCGTTTGTTAATAGTCCGCTTAGTGGAGCGGGTGGCGCTGATGAGAGTATCTTGCAGACCAATTTGTTTGGCATGAGCATATTCGGTTTCGGCAACCAGGTTTTATCCGGCAACCGTCTGGCTGATGATTTTACGGTGACAGATGCGAATGGCTGGGACGTAGAATCTATTACCTTTTTTGCCTACCAGACTGGTTCTACCACTGCTTCCACGATCACGGCCGTGAACTACCGCATTTGGGATGGCTCTCCGGCTGACCCTGCCAGCCAGGTCATCTTCGGCGACACGGCAACTAACCGTCTGATTGGCACAACCTGGACCAATGCTTACCGCGTTACGGAAACAACGGGCGGCGCAACGGATCGCCCCATTATGACGGTTGTGGCCAGTGCGGGTTTCCATTTAGCGCTTGGCACCTATTGGGTAGACTGGCAAGTGGATGGGTCACTGGCTTCCGGCCCCTGGGCAGTGCCCATCACTGTGTGGGGGCAAAAAAGTACCGGAAACGCGATTCAATACCTGTTGTCCACAGGTCTGTGGGACGCCGCGTTGGACAATGGGGCGCAGCAAGGTTTTCCTTTTGTGGTCAATGGTGTGCCGCCACACGACCTGTTTGTTAATCGCCGCACGGTGTCAAACCTGCCTTATCTCAACCAGGTGACGACTACGTCTGGCACAACCAGCCCAGATGATCCCAATTTTCCCTGCGGCTCTGCCGATCAGGGTAACAGGTCGGTCTGGTATCGGTACACACCCACAACCGACACTTCTATTGTCGCCCATACAAATGGCAGCAGCTTTGATACCATGTTAGCTGTGTGGACGGGTATGGCCGGTAGTTTGACAAATGTGGCCTGTGATGATGACGGGGGAACAGGGTTTGACAGTTATTTGGAATTTAAGGCCAGAGCGGGAACAACCTATTATTTGGAAGTAGCGTCCTATAATGCCGGCCCCGGCGGCGACCTGATGCTGTCGGTGATCGAGGGTGATAAGTGGGCCTATCGGGGACCGGAACGGCCGTCACCCACCATTAACGAACTGACCATTGACCCTACTACCCCGGAAACTGTTTACGCGGCAACTACGGAGGGTGTTTACAAGAGCACCAACGGCGGCAGCAGTTGGTCGGCGCGGCTGAACGGCCTGGGCACGTTTGGCGGTTTGGAAGTGACCAATGCGGTTCTCGCGCCCGATGATGCGCAAACCGTTTACATTTCCACCTGGGGTGATGGCGTCTATAGAAGTACCGACGGTGGTAATAATTGGATACTGCTCCGCTCCCTGCCAGAAACGATTTATGGAACGGCAGCCCAACTTATTGCCGGGGAATGGGTACACCAGATTGGCCCGCCCTCTTACATACCGCTGGCCGCAGGCTTGCCGCTGGCGGAAATGAGTGAAGAGATGGTTGATGCGGACACGGCCGTTGACCTGAAGCAAGAGCTAGACTTCTCCGCGCCACTCAGAGAAACAGACGATGAAATGTATCGTGTGCCACAAGAGATTCAATGGGTGCCGGCCCGTTACTTAGCCATTCATCCTACCAATGCTGACCGACTCATTGTGGCTGTTTCCGGCCGAGGTTTTTATATGACCCAGGATGGGGGTGATTCCTGGGACGAACTGGATATGCCTGGGGCTACTTTAGACAGTGGGCGGGCCATCGCCTTTTCACCTTCTTCGCCCAACATTGCCTACGCTTCCAGAGGCGACTGGGGCGCGAATGGCGGCATTTTCCGCTCCACTAACGGCGGCCAAAACTGGACGATGGTGGACGGTAATGCGATGGTGACTGGTGTTGCCACCCAATTTGCGGTGCATCCCACAACGCCTAATACAGTGCTGGCTACTACCATTGGGCAAGGCGTGATGAAAACTACAGACGGCGGCCAAATCTGGAATCCCAGCAATAACGGCCTGGGGGAAACCAATTTGCTCAATATTGAGTATTCGCGTGCTGACCCTAATCTTGTCTTTGCTACCGGCGTTTTTTACGTTTGGAAAAGCGTGGATGGGGGCGATAACTGGACGGTGGCGGATGCCGCCTTCCCTGACCTGAACGTCAGTGGATTGGCGCTACACCCAACAAACACGGCCGTAGCTTACGCTGGCTCACAGCAAACCTATTGGGGGCCATTCTATTTTGGCGGCGGCATCTATAAGACGGTTGACGGCGGCACTACTCTGGTCAGGCAAACCAGTGGTATGCAAAGGACTTACGTTCTGGATATGGAAGCTGATCCAAATGACCCGATGATGGTATATGCAGGCACATGGGGATCAGGCATCTACCGCAGCACAGATGGTGGTAAGACCTGGGCACAGGCTAACAAGGGATTACCTTTGCCTTTTGTATATGCACTCGAAGCCACAACCGGTCCTGGTGGTACCGTCTTGTATGCCGGGACGTTTTACAGTGGTTGGGCGCTGTTCGTTAGTTATGATCGAGGCATTTCCTGGCAGGAATTACCAACAACAGACCTGCCAGCTTTCGCTCAGGCGGTGTTTGATGTGGAATCACGCACGGGGTCTTATGATAGTCTGGCCATTGCCACGGCCGATGGCATTTATGTGAGTGATAATGCCGGGACGAACTGGTATCACAGTCAAGTCAATGGGGTGGCCACGGAAAATATCATTCTGGATATTGAGTCAGTACCCGGCGTTACCGATCGTTTGGTGGCCGGAACGTATGGTGATGGTGTGTATTACAGTGGTGATACCGGTTACAATTGGAGTTTTGCTACTGGCGAGCCATCTACCCTGGTATTTGGTCTGAGCAATGCACCAGATGTAGCGCAAGCCACCCATGTGTATGCGGCGAATGCTGGTGTATCGGCGTTTACGGGGGGCACGGCCGTTGCCGGTCTTTCTCATAGTGTAGATGGCGGCGTCACCTGGCAGGCAGTAGATGATGATGCGTTGGTCGGGTTGTCTTTCCGCTCCATAGACCATGCGTTGACCGGTACTGGTGACATTTTTGCAGGCAGCGTAGGGCAGGGTATGTGGGTTTCGCCAGATTATTCTGGCAAGTGGTTCCATATGACACAGGGTTTTACGCCGACGCGGGTACGGTCGGTAGATGCCGATTTTGCTTTGCCAGATAAGGTGTTTGTGGGTACGGATGGGCAGGGGGCCTGGTGGTTCCACATGATTGAGTCTCCGACACTATACTCAATCAACCTACCGATGGTGCGCAAGCCCTGATAAAAGCCCTAACAGATCACGGATGAGAAGGTTATTTGTGGAAGAATCTATCCATGAGAACCGTTCATCCGTGATCTGTTTCTTTCATAACGGTAATAATGTGGGTAAGAGTACGGCCGTCAATCAACGTCATTGGTTTGCCCTGTGCCCAGGCGCGGGCGGCATCGGAAATATCGGCTGTTGTCACCAGGAAAGCGTGCGACACTCGTTCGTGCATCAACGTGCCATATAGTTCCCGTACAATGTCCGGGCCGATGCTCTTGCGGTATCGTTTGCACTGGACAATCGCTTCTTTGCCGTTGGGTTGAGTCAGCCGTAAATCCACGCCATTATCTCCGCGACGGCCGTGCAGCTTTACTCGATACCCTTTCTGTCGGAACAAATCAGCCACGTACTGCTCAAATTCGTAGGGTTGCAGAGCATATAGCTGCTCCAGGTCTAGGGGGGCAACGGCCGTAAACGTTCTGTTTCCCCTCTGCCACCACAACAGCCCCCACATGAGCGCCAAAGTCACAAACCCAGCGATTTCGGCCAGCCGCAGCAGTTCCAGGAAAGATACCGGTAACTGTGCCAGCCACTCTGGCTGGCTGATGATACGCACAAAGAGCCACAGCAAGTAGACGGCCGTGAGGATGATGATGAGGGTACGGCCGTGACCCACTGACCGTCCCTTCTCGTCAGAACGCAGCCGAACCCCATTCTGAAAAATGCGTACTTCGTACCGGGCCAGCATACCATGAAAGAAAGCAGGGTAGAGCCATGGCTCTACCCTGCTTTTTTAATGCCCAAACCCCTTGCGGATTTCCGGGCGAGTGAGGTAATAGATGATGACTGCACTGAGGATCAGGCTGAAAAAACCGAGGTATTGGTCGGCCCAAAAATAGGCCAGAATTTCACGGGCGATATGCACAAATTGAAAGATGAGCGTCAACGTCCATGACCAGGGCTTCATCACCCAGGTGGCAAAACCGAGCGCAAACATAATGATGCCCATCACCAGCGCCAGCAAAGCCAGCGTATTGTTGTTGCCAAAACTGCCGTAGACGTAATCAAAAAAAGCTACCGATACCAGATAAGCTCCCAAAAACACCTGCGAAAACGAAATCAGATAAACACCAGTTGGACGATCCATTTCTCCTCCTTGTTGTTATGAGTGGTGTGTAATCAAAACATGTGCGGGATTGTAACATACCAGTTACACAAGGTTAAAGGCAATTGTACGTCTGATGTGACAAAGAGTACCAGATCATATACTTTGATTTGTGTTTGCTGATTAACGATAGCTAAACGATGCCGGACTAGAGTATAGACATTATCAGCCGTCGCTTTCTGAAAACAATACCAGGTGTGGTCAAGTTTCCAGAAATCAATTAATTCCTTAGATCAAAAGGAGACAAAATTATGAGAGTTGAACCCGTAGTCGTAATAAATGGTCTGATTACACTCATCGAGGCCATTTTGGCCTTGGCTGTAGGCTTTGGCCTGAACTGGACGCCAGAACAAGTGGGGCTGGTGGTGGCAGTGGTAGTTGCTTTTAGCAGCCTCATTACAACCCTATGGACACGAAGCCAGGTTACTCCCGTCGCAAATCCCCGCAATAATGAGCGTCAGCGTCTTGTGCCTGAATTGAAGACTGGTTATCACTGCTT
This sequence comes from uncultured Ardenticatenaceae bacterium, assembly GCA_964467705.1. Taxonomy (GTDB): domain Bacteria; phylum Chloroflexota; class Anaerolineae; order Promineifilales; family Promineifilaceae; genus CAADGU01. Next base: position 52,515 of record CAYXUZ010000008.1, read on the forward strand.
TCTGAATTTAGGGGTATAAGAGCAGACAGGTTTACCAAACCTGTCTGCCCCACCAGTGTGACACGATGGCAACGAGTAAAAGGTTGCCATTCGCCTGCTTGATCTACATATGGAAAGGGATGAGGTGTTTGAGGTGGTAACGGCCGTGAATGAGGCACTGCTAGATTTCATGCAAGCATACATCGTCAAAATTGACGAGGTTTTCCCTCTGACCATTGAAGGGCAGGATTATATGCTACAATGTGCCTCACTTGCCGGTGGAATAAAGTTGCATTTTACAGAACAGCCCACACCCAAAACACACAGATGCTGCATAATCGTCCACATTTAACGGTAGTTTCGCGATTGGCAGTCATACTAACCCACAACATTAGATTTCGGCTATCTACCTGCATAAGGAGGAATCAAGATGAGCACAGAAGTTTGGCAAGAACGATGGGAAATATTGAACAGGCAAATTTTGGCTCTGCAAAACCAGCTTGAACAGTATGGCGACTTTCCGCGCAAACAGTCTTTGGCACAGTTAGTCAGCCACCTGCGCCACTTTGCCGAAAAACAGTTTCGCTACTTTTATGACGGGTTTCGTGAAGGCAAGCTATTACCCTCAGATAAGTACCCGCCAGAGTATGCCCTCACTGTGACTCTGGAACAGATCGCTTATGATCTGGAAGCCTTGCAGAAGGCCATTCATCAGCGCCAGGACAACCGGGAAGTGGCTCGTTGGGCATTGGAGGTATCGGAGACATTGGCCTGGCAGGCTCTGAAACCATTTGTACAGCCATTCGACTTGAACGACATCACCGTAATCACCTATTTTCAGAAATTTCCCGAAATTCGGATGATTCCCTACGCCTCTGTCGCCCTGGTTGGCATTCCCATGTCCTGCATCCCTTTACCAGATCAGGGTGGAGGCCCCGTTATTCAAGATTATCTGGCGATTCCACACGAAATAGGCCATTTTATTTATTGGTACGGCAAGATTACAGATAATGAAGGCAATAAGGTGCGGGTGCGTCGTTATCTGGCCAAACAATTAAATGAGTTGGATTGGGGAGAAGATTGGATTGAAGAAGTATTTGCCGATGTGGTCGGCTGTTTGATTGCCGGGCCGGCAATTGCGCAAAGTTTTCAAGATTTACAACGGCGTGTTTCCGTAGAAAAATTTTTTCGAGATGATGGTGACCACCCGGCACCGGTCTTACGCCCAGATATTTATACAAAGGTGTTGCGCAAGAAATGGGGCATGGAATGGGCAGTAGAACTTAACACTCGTTGGCAGAAGAGTCGCCAAGAACGGGAGAAGATGCTTCTGAAAGCAGAGGGAGAGTCCGGACTTGAGTTTCTCTATAAACAGAAAGGAGAAAAGAAATCGGTGGATAAGGCCATCCACCTGGTTGATAGTAAAGATGATCCGTTAATTGATAGTAAGCTGGATGGGCCAATAGATATTATGGTCATAAACATGTTTTCACTAATTGATTGGCCCGGAATGGGGTGGTGGCATGATTATTTCCAGGATGTATCTCGGAAAAATTCAGATCCCTACGAATTGTTTGGCGATCATTTTCGTAGTTACTTTGTTAATGAAAAAAGTCAAGATGTAAAGAACAAACCGCTAGAGCAACCTAGAGATGATGTCTACCAACAAAGCCATGAAACGTTACTGGAAGAGTGGAAAAAGGAAGGCCAGGATATAGCCAATCAAGGCGGGCAATCTCCTGTAGAATCAGAAGAAATTGCCGTTAGTACGATTGAATCAGATAAAATCTCCCCGCAAATCTGGATAACGGTTTTGAGAGCAGGAGGATGGTCAACAAGAGGGCCTGTAGATAACCCAACAGGTGGGGGATAAGGGGATATGAAGCTCTTTGTTCGGGCGACTCAAGAGTTCAGTCGCTTATGGGACTCTCTTAACAATCTGGGATGTTGTAATTGTTCAGCTATGGCTAACGCTTCCTTCCATTTTGCCACTGCCTCAGCGGGCTGGTTTAATTCCTGATGAATGTCACCAATACACAGCAGCAAATCGGCCATCAGTAAGGAGTAGTTTAGCTCTTGACACAGGTTCAAACTTTGAGACCCATATTCAAGAGCCTCCTGGTAATTTGTTGTACTCATGTAGACCAGACACAGTTGATAAAGCGCCGAGGCCTGTGCCCCTATGTCACCGATAGTGATTAACAATTGCAGTCCATCATGGGCGTAGGTTTTCGCAGAATCAAAATGCTTTTGTCGCCTATAGACCTCTGACAATCGAATACAAATCATCGCCTCTTCGCCTTTATCTTGATACTTGTGGCAAAGTTCTAAAGTGTGAAGGCCATACTGTTCAGCTTCTTCAAGGTGATTCAAAACGATGGCAATACTGGTCATCAGGTTGAGAGTGAGGATTGAGGCTTTCGGCTCATTTTCCGCCTTCTGTATTTCGTAAGCATTTCTGGCGAGCTTTTCAGATGCAGCATATTTCCCTTGAAAGAAGTAAATGCGAGCCTGGAGATATAATGTATCGGCAATACCTGGGTGATCGTTGAATCTCTCCCAAAGATGTTGGCTTTGCACAGCCAATGACTGTGCTACATCGTAGTCGGCCTGCTCAAGCGCAATTCTTGCCAGATCATACTTTATTCGAGCTTCTGGTCGCCAATCTGAAATCAACTCACAGATTTGTTGGGCTGTACCCAGCAATGCTTTTGCTTCCGTATACTCTTTTTGTTCAATACAGGCACGTGCCCACATGTTTAGTAAATGTACCTGCACATTTGCCTCTTGCATGATAGATGCGGCCGTATATGCCGATTGGTAGCCCTGGCGGGCTTGCGTGTAACGGCCGCGCGCAAACCAAGCATCATGCAAAGCATCCGCAAAATCTATAACCGTTTGCCACAGTTTATTATTATGGGCGGCTTGCATGGCGGCCATCAGGTTGTCCCACTCCGGGCGCAGGGCGTCGTAGTCGTGCTGGTGTTGTTGGGCAAAGGTGAGGAAGGTATGTGCCACACGGCCGTACCACACCCCCGCCTCTCCCGCCTCCAACAGCTTCTCCCGCGCAAAGTCCGCCAACAGTGGGTGCTGCCGGTAGCGCGTGGCTCCCTCCTCCTGCGCTAACGACAGCGCCACCAGTGCAAACAGCCGGTCTTCCGTCTCATACCGGTTATGCCCGGCAATACCGGCCATCAGATCGGCGGCAAAACTACGGCCGTTGAAAACCCCCATTAAGGCAAACATCTGCCGCTCCTGTGCATCCAGGGTGTCATAGCTGATGGCAAACGAAGCCCGCACCGCCCGGTCGCTGATTTTCAGTTCCGACAGACGCTGCTTCTCATCGCGCAACCGGGGCACAATGTCTGCCAGTTTGCGGCGCGGCCGTGACCGCAAGCGTTGGCCGATGATTTCCACTGCCAGTGGCAAGTTTTGTAGCAGATCGCATATTTGGGCGGTTGATTCTGGTTCAGCATTCACCCGCTGTTCGCCGAGAATGTGTGTCAAAAGGCAACGGCCGTCCGCCGCCGACAATTCCGCCAATCGCCACACCTGCGCATCCAACCCATAGGCCAAATCCTGGTCACGAGTGGTGAGCAGAACGCGGCAGTGGGAGCCATTGGGCAGCAACGGCCGTATGCGCGACACACTGACTACATCATCCAGCACTAACAGCACCCGTTTCTCGGCCAGCACCCCCCGGAACGCATTTGCCATGCTCTCCAAATCGGTCAGGCGGGAAAAGTCATAACCATACGCCTGTGCCCAACTTTCCAGCACGGCCGTTGGCTCACTCACCGCCACCGTCGCCCACAACACCCCATCGGCAAAATGCTCCTGCAACGTATGGGCAATCTCCCCGGCCAGTGACGATTTTCCCACCCCACCCATGCCTACCAACGCCTGAATAGGAGGCTCATTTTCCGCTTGCAAAGCCGCCATAATCGCATCGCGCACTCCTTCCCGGCCCACGAAATGGAGCAACTGCGGCGGCGCCTGAAAGGGCGGCGACCAGGTTTGGGGTGGCGGAGTGGGCAAAATGGCGGCTTCAGCGGCCGTAATCTCGCCGCGCCAGATTTTTTGGTAGAGTGCCGTTGTATCCGGTTCTGGCTCCAGTCCGTCCTCGTCGAGCAGCGCCTCGTACCGTTCATAATGGGTACACGCCTCATTCACCTGCCGCGTCAGCGCCAACAGCAGCATCATTTCCCGGTTGGCCTCTTCAAAATAAGGGTTCAGGTCAAGCAGCCGGGTAATCGTAGCGATGGCCGGGATATACTGCCCTTGTGTTTTGTAATGGACGGTCAACAGATAAAGGGCGGTGGTCATTTGCGTTTCCAGGGCGCGTCGTTTCTGTTCCGCCCACTCTTCAAACCCTTCAGCCTCTTTGAGCCGTAACCCCGTCAGGAATTCCCCTTGATACAGGTTCACCGCTCGCTGCAACTGTGCCAGCGTCGGTTCGGAATTTCGCAAACAATCCTGGAACTCATCCACGTCCAGCCAGTAGTCACTTTCGGTTTTAAAAGCGATGGAAAATTTGGGGCTTTCTACAAAGGCACTTAATTCCCGATTGAGGGCCAATAGTGCTCCTGGCCCGCGCAAATTTGCCAGCTTTTTCTCTGGCGACATGGTTTCATCGGAAAATAGCATTTCCCCCAATCGTTCCCGCGTTTGTTGTTGTCTGGTCACTATCAGGAAGAAAAGCAAGGCCTGCGCCTTTCCGGGCAAGCCAGCGAGCAGTTGACCATTCAACTTAATTTTGGGAGAACCTAACAAGGATATTTCCAGGCGGGCCATTGTGTTTTAACGGTAAATCAGCGTTCGCCAGTTATAGTAAGGAAAAGTGGAAACATGGCCTGCGAACGGTAATTTGGATGACGGGCTTCGGATTACGAGATAAGAATGACAGGTCAGTTTCCCTATTATATCAACTTACACCGGAGGTGAAGCTATGACTTTCAATAATCCCCCTTACTACCGCACGTTCATTTTGCGTCTTTGGGAAGAGCGCAATCCAGACCCACAAAAAGCCAACAATTGGCGCTTTACATTGGTAGACCCGGACACCAACACCAGCCACGCCTTTCAAAGCCTGGAGGGGTTAGTCCAGTTTTTGCAGAAGCAGATGGTACTGTGATGGGTAAGCCGTGATGCGTGACCCGTAATCCGTGACGGGTCACGGGTTCACGGTTAACAGGTGCAGCGCCAGCAGTGCGTATTCTGGCCGCGCCGCCCCGTGGGTTTCCAGGTGAGCGGCGCACGCTTGCAGGATCATTTGCTGGAAGGGGGGCAGGGTGGTGAAGGGACCAATTTGTAAGAACCGGCGCAGGTGGATGAGACCATCAGCTATGTCGCCGGTACTACAAGCGGCGGCGCTTTGGGTGAGGTGGGTGAGAGTTGGGGACACGGCCGTGTCCCCAACTTTCCGCCATTTCTTTTCCAGCCCGGCAATAGCCTGGGCCAGCGCCGTGCCCTGGTCGTGGCGCGACTGGCGCAAAAGTTGGATGAAGGTGTACTCCTCGCCCGTTAGCCTGGCCAGCGCCAGCGCCAGTTCCAGCCGCGCCGGTTCTTCCGGCTCTTCGGCCAGCAGCGCCAACAGGTCATCGGTGGCGGCGGTGGCCTGTAGCTGCCCCAACGCAGCGGCATACGCAATACGCAGGCCGTGATCCGTTTCCACAGCCAGGCGGGCTTGCAGCGTGGGGATGGTGCTTTGGTCGCCCAGTGTGCCTAAGGAGCGGGCGCTGTGGGCGCGGATGGAGCGGTAGCTGGAATCAAGGGCTGCGTGCAGCGGCTCGCGGGCGCGTTCAGCGTGGCTGCGCCCCAAAGCCCAGGCGGCCATTACGCCCAATGCCGGGTCGTTGCCGTGCAATACCTGGTTGAGAGCCTGGAGCAACTGCTCGTCGGGACGGGTGTGTCCGATAGCCACAATGGCTTCAAAACGCACATTAAAGCGCGGGTCGGCCAATGCTTCCAGTAGTTCCTCGATGGTGAGCAGGCTGCGCGAGCGCCCCAGGCGTTCAGTCAGGCGCACGGCCGTTTGCTCATCTTTGGCCATGTGGTAACGGATCATAGATTCGACGGCCAGGAAAGGATTGCCACGAAATAGCAGCCCGGCAAAACGGCCGATGCCCACGTTGCTATCCGTTTGTACGCGCCGCAGAAAATAGAGGCTGCCCAATGGCAGCGTGATGCCCAGCAAGAACAGGGGAGTATATGGGTTCAACTGCACAATCCCCAAGTCTACCGATAATTCGCTCGACAGGTCCAAAATCCAGCCGCCCAGCAACTGGCTCAGACCACCGATGACGCCGATCCAGGCGTAATAAAGCGCCATGTAGTCGCTCTTTTTTTCGGGGGGCACAACGCTGACAAACAGAAGCCGCGCGGAGCCGATAGCCCAGCCCATGTTGGCAACCCCTTGCAAAAAGGCAATGCCCAAGGCGGCATACAGGCTGTAAGGGCTGCCTTTGGGCATGAACAGCCAGCAAATAGGCAGCAGGATGCGCAGCAGGACGCCAGAGAGCATGATGGGTGCGCTGCCGTATCGGTCGGCAGCCCAGCCCCAGGCGAAGACGGAGAGCAGGCTGCCGACGAGAACGCCATTTTGCAGCAGCACCACCTGGCTTTGCGGCAGACGCACTTCTTCCACCATGAAGAGGGGCAGGAAGGAGATCATGGGGGCGGTGGCCAGGGTCATCAGGGCGATGCCCAGCAGGTAATAGCGGAAGTTGTGGTCATTTACGGCCGTCCACAATTCGCGCTGGTTTTTTTGCTTCGGCGTGGCCACGGGTGCGCCACCGGGAATGTGGGTGTAGGCCCATACACCTACCAGCCCGAAGGTCACACCCAGGGCAATGAGCAGCATGAAGCCGGTCAGCCCATTGTTGTGGGCGATGACATACCCGGCGGTGGCGACGGCCACAAAACCGACGGTGGTGGTAAACACATTATCGAGTGCGGAGTATTTGCCGCGTACCTGGTTGGGCACGTACTCCTGCGTCCAGGGGTATTTGCCGGTTTCGGCGGTGGCGCGGCAGAGGGCAAAAGCGGCGGTGCAAGAGGCCACGAAGAGGATGGCGGCGTTTTCTCCGGCACGGCCGTAGACCCAGGGCGTGAGCAGTAGCAGCGCCGCAAACGCTTTGCGGATGCCCCAAAAAGTGATAAAGGTGCGTTTGTAGCCAAAACGGGCCACACGGGGGGCAATGAAGGGGGCGATGAGGCCGGCAAAGGGGAAAAGTGATAAGACAACGCCAATTTGCCCTTTGCTGAGGGCCAGTGCATCCAGAAAGAGGATGAACACGGAGCCAAAAAAGGTAAATTCGACAAAACCGGCATTGGCCGAATCACCGGCGATGCTCCAGCGCAGGCCGCGCATTTTTTCGACGGTGGTGGGTTCTGGTGGGGGGAGGGTTGCTGTTGCCATGTTTAGGAATTATGAATTAGGAATTATGAATTTGGAAGACGACGAAGTTTAGCCACCATTTGGCTGATGGTGCAAGCGGCTTTACAATGCGGCCATATGGCTTCTTTATCAGGCAAACCGAAAGATGTAGGGCGAGTGGCGAGGGAGTGGTTTATTCGCTCGCCTTTGCCCCGGTATGTGCCGTTTTTGGCGTATAGTTGTGCCTGGGAACGGCCGTCCGCCATTCTGCTGCCTGCCCAAAAATTACTTTATGTGCCTGTGCCGAAGGTAGCCAACCGCTCGATTAAGGCGGCGCTGGCGGCCGCCGCCGGACTGCCTTTTGTGGAGGGGCAGGAGCCGGACTTTGAAACGGCGCCGCTGACGGCCGTGCCCCACCTGACCGATTATTTTCGTTTTACCTTTGTGCGTCATCCGCTAGATCGGCTGGTTTCCTGTTATGCGCAGAAGATTGTGCTGTATGCGCGGCAGTTGCAGATGCCGCTGTTGTTTTGGCGCTACGGCCGTCGCTTTTGGCCGGAGATGAGTTTTGCGGAGTTTGTTACGGCCGTGGCTGCCATTCCCGACCGGCACGCCGATCGCCATTTTCGGTCACAACATACCTTCGTCTATCAGGAGGGAAGGGTTCTTGTGGATTTTGTGGGCCGCTTTGAGCAGTTGGCGCAGGATTGGGCTGTTGTGCAGCAACAGAGCGAATTGGGGCCGCTGCCCCATTTTAACCCCTCACCACACCAGCCGTTTGCGCAGATGTACACACCCATACTGGCCCAGACGGCCGCCACACGCTACGGGCAGGACATGGCGTTGTTTGGCTACGAGGCGGATGCTCCCGGATGATGAGGTGATAAGCAGAGAAATGAAAGGGACACGGCCGTGCCCCTTTCATTTCTCCGGTAAATAAAGTTGTCGACGTGGAAGCCACCTGGCCGTTTTACCGCAGTTGATAATCCCAACCAAAGTTCACCGGGTAAGCATTGTCACCTGCCCGCAGTGTGATTTCTTGATACCAGATGCCTCTGGCGGGAAAGGTCCAGTCACCAGGCAGCAACCTGGCCACATTATCGCCCGTAGCGGCATTCATCAAGACACAATACGTGCCTGGTTGCAGGCTGCCAAAGAAGTATTTGCCGGATGCATCGGTTACGGCCGTGGCCGCCACCGGGTTATCCGAAGCGCACGGCCCCATTTGCAGCCAGATGGACACGCCAGAAATATACCCCTCGTCTGGCTGTATCATCCCATCTGCATGATAATCGCCGTTAGCATCAGCCACACAGTTGCCGTCGAGGGCATCACCGTTTTCATTGGTCAGGCAATAATCATCCCACAAGAAACCGGTGATGGACCCACCCGGCACGGGCGATTTCAGGTTAATGCCGTTGAGCGTTTGCCCGGTGGTAACAGCCACACTGGCTACATCATCCAGGCCACCACTGCCGACCAGCCCAATACAGTAGCTGCCGTTATACATACCGCTAAAAGTGTAACGGCCGTCGCCGCCCGAATAGACAATTGCCAGCGCGTCTTGCCGCACATGGCAGGCCGTACCTGGCGTCAGCCATACTTCACGGCTACCCATTAACGTTTCGCCGCTGTCATAGACGCCATTCTGATTCCAATCCTGGTAAATCAGGCCAGAAATGAGAGTTGGCTGCCCACCAGATACTACAATCTTTACCCAGACGGGGCTGTTGTGACGGCCGACGCCAAAGAAGTTGCCGTCACCATCCTGCAATTTCCAGTCACTCTGGTACGTGTTTGGCGTGGCCGGGCTGACCATGTTGATCGTCAGATCCATGGTGTGGCCCGGAAAAACTGTATCACGCAGTGGGAAGGTAGTGGCAACAGCGCCCAACAGATGACCACCCGCGTGAACCACGTTATAACGGCTATCCCAAGTGCAGGTGCCGGTATTTTTAATACGCCAAATTTTGTTAAAGCCGGTATTGGGCATAAACTGTGTACCATCCGGTACGCTGACATCGTTCACCAATGCGGCGCTGTTGGTGCAGGCGGTGGTGGGGGCATCCGTTGGCTGCGTGAATTGCGTGTGCGCTGAAATCCAGCAGCTTCCCACGGAACCATCGGCGCATTTGACACGCCACCAGCCAAAGTCACTGCTAACCCCGGTGACGCTGGCGATCTGACCTTCGGCTACCCAGCCGATAACTTCGTAGCCAACACTGGGGCCGCTGCGTATGTTCAGGTCTGTGAGTGCCATCACGTATTGGATGGAGGTATTAACCACCGTCACGGCCGTCGGCGGCACATTGGTTGCGGTTGGCAACGTCACGGCCGTCGTGGGAGCTGCCGTCGGTAACGGTTCAGTTGTTAGCGTGGGAACAGGTGTTGCTGCCCCTGGCGCGGTCGCCGTAGCCGGGTTTTGTACAAACGGAAAAGGCGTGATGAGCGTCACGTCCGGCTCTCTTGTCGGAAAGTAACTGCGACCGAGCAATAAAGCTGAGAGGCTCAAAACGCCAAAGAGCATAGTGGCGGCAAAACCGATTACTAAAAAGGCTGTTGTGCGAGACATTGTTTACACTCCTTAACGCGCGATAATAAAAACCGCGCTATAGATTGGTGATTTGATGATGACGCAGCGCGCAACTTGAGGAAACGCGCCACAGGCTTAGGACAGTCATCACAAATATGTCGCTGGCGGGTAAACAGTTATAACAGTCGTTTGCCCTACGCCTGACCGACGCACTTAGGCCATGAGGCGCTTAAACATACTTGGACTTAAAGTTTTTGAAATCTCCTCACAAACTGGTAGCATTATCCAATGTATAGACCCTAAAGTGAGGCAGAAACGGTTTGGGTCTATCTGGGAAGAGAAAACGGTATGGAGCTGTTTGAGGTTACTGGTAATATGCACATGCACACGCCCTATTCCGATGGGGAGAAGTGGCATGCTGAAATTGCCGCAGACGCTATTGCTGCCGGATTGGACTTTATCATTGTCACCGACCATAACGTGTGGGTGGATGGGGTTGAAGGGTATTATGAGAATGAAAACGGCCGTGTCCTCCTCCTTATAGGTGAAGAAGTTCACCATGTCCGGCGGGAGCCGCAGGCCAGCCACCTGCTCATTTATGGCGCGGAACGGGAGCTTTCTCTTTGCGCACCGAATCCCCAAGAACTACTGAACGCCAGCCGCGCTTGCGGTGCGCACACGTTTTTGGCGCACCCCCATGAAAAAGATTGCCGTCTCTTCCCCTACCCCAATTTGGGCTGGCATGATTGGGATATTGAGGGGTACACCGGTTTGGAATTGTGGAACTACATGTCCAGTTTTGTCTGCCGTTTATCAGAAGAACTAAACAAGCTGCCGATACAAAACGGCGCCCTGGATAAGTTCACGGCCGTGCGTGTTGCCCTGAACCCCGAAAAATATATTGCCTTCCCCGAACCGGAAACGCTGGCCTTATGGGATGAATTGCTGGCCCAGGGTAAAGAAGTGCCTGTCGTCGGCAATAGCGATGCACATGGCACACCTTTCAACCTTGGCCCCTTGCACCGACTTATCTATCCCTACGAGTATCTTTTTCGCGCCATTAACACACACTTGCTATTGCCAGAACCTCTCAGCGGAGACGTAGGGCGTGACAAACAGTTGATTTTGCGCGCCATTGGCAAAGGACATAGTTGGGTGGCCTATGATCTACCCCACCCCACCAAAGGGTTCCGGTTTACGGGACACGGCCGTACCAAAGGACACATGGGCCAGCGCATTCAGATGGATGCCGGGGCCACACTACAAGTTATTACCCCTGCGCGGGCTAACATTCGCCTCATCCGGCACGGGGAGCTAGTAGCCGCTATTGAAAATGAGACCAACCTGACCTATATCCCCACCGAACCGGGGGCCTATCGTGTGGAATGCATCATCCCCTTTCAGGGCAAAGAACGCGGCTGGATTTACAGCAACCCCATTTACCTCTGGTAAAGTATGAACCCCGAACTTACCAACAAAGTGGTCATGATTACAGGCGCATCAGCCGGTATTGGGCGGGCAACGGCCGTTGCCCTGGCACAGACAGGCGCACATGTTGTTCTCATTGCCCGACGGCAGGAGCGGCTAAACGCATTGGTAGATGAACTGGCCGTCTATCCAGGTCATCGTCTGGCCCTAACCGGAGATGTAAGTGATGAGCAGTTTGCCAGGGCAGCCATTGCGGAAACAATTACTGCCTTTGGTCACCTGGATGTGTTAATCAACAACGCCGGGTTGGGCCACCGCAGCTACCTGACCAAAATGCCTACACCTGATATGCACCGCCTGTTTGATACCAACGTCATGGGTTTGCTCTATTTCACCCAGGCAGCAATACCGCACATGAAACAACAGGGAGGTGGGCATATCATCAACATTTCCTCGATTATCAGCCAACGGCCGTTGCCGACGATGGGTTTGTATTGTGCCAGCAAAACGGCCGTGAACTTTATCAGTCGGGCGCTGCGGATGGAGTTACGGCCGTATCACATTCGCGTCACCATTGTCTACCCTGGACGCACTATCACCGAGTTTGGCAGCGCCTTATTAGGTGACACAGGCGCAAACCCCAGCCGCCTGGCGCGGGTTCCGGCCGAGCGTGTGGCCCACGCCATTGTAAAGGCCATCACCACTGGCAAAACAGAAATCTACATCACCTACACAGACTGGCTCTTCACCCACTTCAACCGCCTATTCCCCGGCATTTCAGACTGGCTAACCTGGAAAATATCATCCCGTCTACTCACATAATCATTTCCCAACACACACCTACAGGTCATCCCCCCATCAGGCTGGATCGGCCGTCAATGATTCTTCTATAGGCGTCATCGCCTGGCTAACTGGCTCTTTGCCCGGTGGTTTGGTGATGGTATGTCGCCGCCGTTCTCTGGTAAACAGGCTTTGTACGCCGATGAAAATGAGCGTCAGCGCGCCCACGGCAATGCGCGTCCACCAGGAACTCAGGTTGCCGTTGAACTGGATGAGCATCTGAATCAGCCCGGTGACCAACACGCCAAATAACGTGCCAAAGACGTAACCCTGCCCACCCGTCAGCAGCGTCCCCCCGATGACCACCGAGGCGATGGCGTCCAATTCCACGTTGGTGGCATACAGCCCATGCCCGGAGAGCAGCGAGATGCTGAAGACGATGCCCGCCAGCGCCGAGCAAAAGCCGTTCAGGGCGTAGACGGAAATTTTAATACGGCCGACTGGCAAACCCATCAACAACGCCGACTGTTCACTGCCACCGATGGCATAAATGGAACGGCCGTAGCGCGTAAAATACGCCACATACATCCCCACTATCAGTACCACCAACGCAATCAGCGCCCCCAGGCTGATGAATGCCTTTTCTACCCCCGGAATGGGCAGCCGATAGAGGGCCATCGCCCGGTACAACTCATGCCGGATGGGAATGGCGTCCAGACTGATGAAAAAACACATACCCCTGGCAAAAAACATGCCCGCCAGCGTCACAATAAACGGCTGCACCTTGAACACATGAATAATTGTGCCCATCGTCGCGCCGAGTAAAGTACCCATCAGCAGCATGAGCGGGATGACAACAAACGGGCTTAGCCCTACCTTTTCCAATAATGCGGCCGAAGCCACCGAAGTCAAGGCAATCACCGCCCCTACCGACAGGTCAATCCCTTTGGACAAGATCACAAAGGTCATGCCAATGGAGGTGATGAGCAGGAAGGCGTTATTGACAAATAGATTCAAGAATGTTTGCGGCTGGCGCATCCCCTTGTATTGCAAATAGCCATACAAATACAGCATCACAAACACCCCAATCGTCGCCAGCAAAGGCATCAATTTTCGGTCAATCTTGAGTCGCTCCATCATGGCTGGACTCCTTTGCGCTCAAACACGCGGCTCAACACCAGCTTCGTCTGGTCAGAGTAGAGCAGGATGACGATGAGAACGACCAGGGCTTTGATGGCCGAGGCGGCCATAGCCGGAACGCCCAGGGCGTACATGGTGGTAGTGGTGCTTTGAATCACCAGCGCGCCAATCACACTGGCTAACAGCGAAAAACGGCCGCCCGTCATCAATGTGCCGCCGATGACGACAGCCAGAATCGCGTCCAGTTCCAGGTTCAGCCCGGCGTTGTTGGCGTCCGCGCTTTTGACGTTGGAACTGTAAATCAGCCCAGCCACACCGGCGCAAAAGCCGCAAATGGTGTACACGATTAGCTTGATGTTTTTCTCGCTGATGCCGCTGAGATAGCTGGAACGGCCGTTAATCCCCACCGACTCCACAAACAGCCCAAACGCCGTCCGCCGCGCCAGCAACCAGGTGAGCAAAAAGACCAGCGCCGCAATAAACAGCGGAAACGGCAGCCCCAGCAGATACCCATTGCCAATGTAAAAGTAGCGGCTGTAATAAACGGTGATGATCTGGCCATTGGTGATGAGTTGGGCGATGCCCCGGCCGGCCACCATCAACACCAGCGTAGCGACCATCGGCTGAATTTTGCCTCTGGAAATGAGCAGGCCATTCCAAAAACCGCAGGCAGTGGACACTGCCAACGCCGCCAGAATGCACAACCACAACGGTGTATACGTCACATCCTTGATCAATTCTTCCGAGCTAATGAGCTGCCGCGCCAGGGCGGGATTGATGAGTACAGTAGCCGTCGCGGCGGAGATGGCGACCACCGCCCCCACCGACAAATCCACGCCACCGGTAGCAATGACCATCGTCATGCCAATTGCCAGCAGCATCAAAATGGAGCCACGATTGAGAATATCAATGAGAAAGCCGGAGAGACGGCCGTCTTTAATTTCAATGTCATAAAAACCCGGCGTGAACAGCAAATTAAATAGCATGATCAAGGCCAGGGCTAACAGGGGCCAAAATAATTGACTGTCACGCAGCCGCTGCCAGGAAAACCGTGATTGCTTCATGTTGCGCCACTCCCTGAGTCAACCCTTAAGTCACTCCCGGAACCACTTCCGGCCATCACGCGCATAATGGTGTGTTCGTCCACCTCGCCAGAAAACTCGGTCACTTTTTGCTGGTCACGCAAGACGGCAATGCGGTGGCTGGTACGCAGCACCTCTTCCAATTCGGAGGAAATAAAGATACAAGCCTTGCCTTCCTCAGCCAGTTCCAACACCAGTTTTTGGATTTCCGCCTTCGCGCCAATGTCAATGCCGCGTGTTGGTTCATCCAGAATGAGAACCTGCGGATTGGTCGCCAGCCAACGTGCCAGAATCACCTTTTGCTGGTTGCCACCGCTGAGATTTTTAACCGCCTGCTCGGCCGACGGCGTGCTGATGTTGAGCATTTTGATGAATTTGTCCGCTAACTGCTGCTGCTGCTGCCGGCTGAGCCGCTTGAACCAGCCGCGATTGGATTGCAAAGCCAGGGCAATGTTTTCGCGGACGGTCAATTCGTCCACGATACCGTCGGCTTTGCGGTCCTCAGGACAGAAAGCGATACCTCTGGCAATGGATTCGGCCGGGGAAGTTTTGTGTACATCCTGACCTGCGAACGTGAGCGAACCGCTGTCCGGTTTGTCTACGCCAAAGAGCAGGTGCGCCGTTTCGGTGCGGCCAGACCCCAACAGCCCGGCAAATCCCAAGACCTCACCGGCATGTAACTCTAAATCAAAGGGGTGGACTGAACCGCGACGGCCGTACCCCTTGGCCTGTAATATCGGGGCTTCTTTCTGCCGCTGGCCGCTCATCAACTTAATCTGGGCCATATCGTTAAAGTCGCCAATCGTGCGGCCGAGCATCAGGGCAATGAGTTCCAGGCGGGGCAGCACTGCCGTTTCATATGTACCCACCAACTGACCATTACGCAAAATCGTCACCCAGTCGGTCACTTCATAAATCTGGTTGATGAAGTGGGTGATGAAGATAATGCCCAGCCCCTCTTCTCTCAATTTGCGCAAGACGGCAAACAGGTTTTCTGTCTCATGTGTGTCCAGGCTGGAGGTCGGTTCGTCCAAAATGAGGATTTTGGCGGAGGAAATTTCCAGGGCGCGGGCAATCGCCACCATCTGCTTGACGGCGATGGAGTAATCACCCAAATCGCGGTTAACGTCAATATCCACGTCCAACCGGGCCAGGATTTCTCGCGCCCGCTTTTGCATCCCGCGCCGGTCAATACGGCCGAACTTGCGTGGCTCACGGCCGATTATGATATTCTCGGCCACCGGTAGATTGTCGCACAGGTTGATCTCCTGGTAAACGGTGCTGATGCCCAGCGATTGGGCGTGTTGCGGCGACTTGACTTGAACAGGTTGTCCGAGGAAGGTGACACGGCCGTGGTCCGGCCGTTCCACCCCCGTAATAATCTTGATCAAGGTGGATTTCCCGGCCCCATTTTCGCCCACCAACGCATGAATTTCGCCCCCGTTCAGGGTGAAATCCACTTTTTCCAATGCCTGCACACCAGGAAAAGCCTTAGAAATGCCTTGCATTGTCAGGAGAGAACTGTTGGGTTCTGCGGACATGGAATTCACCTAAAACTGTCATTCCGACGAGTCTTCGAGGAGGAATCCTTACTGGTCAAATACCAGGAAAGATTCCCCGCTCCGAAGACTCCGCTCGGAATGACAATTGGAAACTAAAAACCTAATACTTCCGTTCTGGCAGCAGTTCGGCTGCGTTTTCAGGATAGTATACACTCTCTTCAGAGGGCACCCAATCGGGCAGTTCTTCACCGTTCACGGCGCGCAGCGCCAGGTCATAGAACTGCGGGCCGAGCAGCGGATTACATTCCACCGTCACATTCAGTTTGCCATCAATCATCGCTTCAAACGCGCCGCGTACCGCGTCAATGGAGACGATCTTGATGTCTACGCCGGGTTGCAGGCCGTACTCTTCAATCGCCTGAATCGCCCCAATCGCCATGTCGTCGTTGTGGGCATACAGGCCAACAATTTCGTCACCGTAATTCTTCAAGAACGCTTCCATCACCTCTTTGCCTTTGGCGCGGGTGAAGTCACCGGATTGCGAATCAATGATTTCGATGTTGTCGTTGAGTGTTTCGCGGAAACCAGAATAGCGATCATTGGCGGGAGCGGAACCGACAGTACCCACCAGTTCCACAATTTTACCACCTTCTGGCAGCAAATTGTTCATTTCATTGCCCGCTTTGCGCCCTTCTTCCACAAAGTCAGACCCTAAATAGGTGGCATACAGTTCGCGGGGCACATCGGCGCGGCGGTCTACCATGATGACAGGGATACCGGCATCTTTGGCTTCCTGCAAAACCGTTTCCCAACCAGTTTCCACAACAGGCGAGAAGCCAATCACATCCACGCCTTCGGCGATGTAGGAGCGAATGGCGGCAATCTGGTTTTCCTGTTTTTGCTGGGCGTCAGAGAAGCGCAGGTCTACGCCTAACTGTTCGGCCGTTTCCTGGATGGAAGCGGTGTTGGCGGTACGCCATTCACTTTCCGCACCAATTTGGGCATAGCCGACGACCAAATCTTCCATCGCCTTGGGGCCGGCCGCTTCGGTGTCGCTGCTCGTATCGGCCGTGTCCGCCGTATCGGCCGCTTCTTCCCCACCCGTTGAGGAACAGGCCACTATCCAAAGCGACAATAACAACAAAACAATGAGTAAACTGAGCTTTTTCATCTTATTCATTCTCCTTTCCTTTGCAGGTCTGAATAAAATGGGTCTTAAAGAATTCGGGGTGGCAAAACGTAAAATGAAAAACGTAACGAGAGAAGATCACGCCAGACGTTTTACGTTTTACCAACAAAACCCACAAAATCCCGAAAAACCCATGAAACGGTTAATGAACAGGATCATAGAGCTTTGCTCTGGCCCAACTCAATCCATTTTTTCAGGAGGTTCTTGCAGAAAAATCGTGACTTTTCCGGTACAAAAAAAGCGATCATCCGGCAGGTTTAATTTTTTTAGATGGAAGTTGAATAATTTGCCAGGAGTAAAAAGGCTTTAGCCTTTTTTATTAAAAGGAAGCGTGCGTTAGCAATTTTCGATAGCGATGATAGGCTTCTGTCCACACGGCCGTGTCCTGTGGTTCATACCGTTGTAAATCAGGCAATTCGACTAAAAGCTGGCGCGCTTCGGCCAGGTCGCGCAATTCGCCCAGGGCAATCAATTGCACAATCGCATTGCCGATGACGCTCGCTTCTACAGGCCCGGCGATAACCGGCAGCCCTGTGGCATTGGCCGTCATCTGATTCAACAGAGTGTTTTTGCTTCCGCCGCCGACAATATGAATGACCTGGGGGCGGTGGTCGGAAACGGCCGTCAATTTTTCCAGGGTGTCACGGTAAGCCAGCGCCAGGCTTTCAAAAATACAGCGAATGGTGGCCCCGGCCGTTTGGGGCACAGGCTGGTTAGTTTGCTGGCAAAAGTGGCGAATGTGTGCCGGGTGATCACCAGGGGGCAAAAAAATGGGCGCGTCCGGGTTGATGAGAGAGAGCAAGGGGGGCACGGCCGTTGCCAGCATTTCCAGGTCATCATAGTTGAATAACTCGCCTGTTTTAGCCCAACTGTCGCGGCACTGCTGCACCAGCCATAGCCCCATCACATTTTTAAGCAAGCGAATGCTCCCATACACGCCGCCCTCGTTGGTGACGTTGGCGTGTAAGGCGGCTTGGGTAATGATTGGCAGGTTTACTTCTAACCCAACCAGACTCCACGTGCCGCTGCTGATGTAGGCGATATGAGGGCTGGCGGCTGGTACAGCCGCCACCGCACTGCCCGTGTCATGGCTGGCGGGGGTGATGACCGGGATGCCCTGATATTGCCCCAACCGTGTTCCGGGGGGCACCACAGCCGGGAAAATATGGGGGGGAATACCGGCGGCGGCCATGATGTCGGTGGCCCATGCCTGGGTGTGGGGATTCAGTAGTTGCGTGGTGGAGGCGATGGTGAATTCGCACACGGCCGTGCCCGAAAGCCAGTAATGGAACAAATCAGGTACCGTCAAAAATGTGTGCGCGATTTCCAGTTGGGGAGATTGGCTCCTGACCAGGCTCATAAGCTGGTAAAGGGTATTGAGGCGGGCAAATTGAATCCCGGTTTGGGAATAAATCAGTTCCCGGCCAATGTGTGCAAAGGCCCATTCCATCATGCCCTGGGTACGGCCGTCGCGGTATTGCACCACATGGCCGATGAGATGACCTTGCCGGTCGAGCAGGCCAAAATCTACGCCCCAGCCATCCACTCCCACGCTAGCCGGATGCAGCGGTTTTGCTTTTTCAATGCCTGACTGCATTTCCCGCCACAAATCCAGCACATCCCAATAGAGCGTGCCCTGTAGGGAGACTGTTTTGTTGAGGAAGCGGTAGAGGGGGGTGAGGTGAAGGGTACGGCCGTCAAAATGCACCGCCATCACCCGCCCCGATTCCGCCCCCAAATCCACCGCCAATACCGTTTTATTCGCCATTTGGTTTAGAGATTGGTTCAATCTTGGAGATTGAACCAATCTGGCTCAACGTTTTTTTCGTTTTGACAAAACAAAAAAACATCCATATAATGTTCAAAAATGTGGAAACGTTTCCATATATTTCTCATATAATTCCACATTCAAACCCGATTTTCTGACGACATTTTGACCTTTTTTGTTAAAAAACAGCATAACCAGAGGCAATTCCCTGACCTGATGTGGTAACATTTCCACATGTGTTCCACCACTTTTGCAGATGCAAACCGTTGATGTAAGACTATGACAGTGACCATTAAGGATGTTGCCAGACACGCTGGACTTTCCCAGTCAACGGTCTCGCGGGCATTAAACCAGAGTGGTTATGTCAGTGAAGAGACCCAACGCCGTGTGGACACGGCCGTTGCTGAATTGGGCTATCAGCCAAACTGGTTAGCCAGAGGGCTAAAAGGTCAGCCCTCCCATTTGGTAGGGCTGATCGTCCCCGAAGTATCCAGCCTGTATGACAACCTGATCATCCAATCCGTCTCTACCATGCTTCACCAAAACAACTATGGCATGATGCTGTGCATCAACAATGAGGATGCAGCGGTTGACCTATGGTATTTGAAAGCCCTACAGGAAAAGCATGTTGATGGCATCATCTACGTGCATCCTTTGGGCGGCAGCAACTCATCATTTGTCCGCGATTTGGCTAAACAGGGAACTCCTATTATTGAGCTAAACCGCCGCCGCGAAGAAGACTTGCTCGATGGCGTCCTGGCCGATAATGTGCAAGGCGCTTATCAAATAACCAACTATTTGATCGGCCTGGGGCACCGCCGCATTGGGCTGATCATGGGCCAGAGCGAGCTGACGACAGGCCAGAATCGTTTAACCGGGTATCGTCATGCCCTCCATGAAGCGGGAATCCCCATTGACCCGACGTTGATTCGTGTGGGGTCGTTTACGCAAGAGCATGGTGAAGCAGGTACCAGGGAATTGTTGGAATTGGCAGAACGGCCGTCCGCCATTCTGGCTGGTAGCAACCGTATCCTGTTGGGCTTGCTAAAGGTTCTCAACGAACAAGCTATCTGTATACCTGATGATATGTCCGTAGCCGCTTTTAACGATACCGAATGGTTGAGCATGTGGCATCCCCCTATCACCACCGTAGATATTGCCACCGAAGAGATGGCCCGCTTATCGGTTGAACTGTTATTACGCCAAATCTCATCATCACTAAAAGCATACAAGCCTAGAACGTATTTATTGAGTACATCACTGCTTGAGAGAGCATCATGCAAAAGGGTGAACCCTGCAAGCGGATAAACAATTTGGCCTGGATAGGCCAACTGGTAAAAGAAAGAGAGGCTCGCCCCAGCCGGCAAGCGCGACGAGCCTCTCCAAAGACGCCAGATCATCTGAATGGGCGCCTTGTTTGCCCGGTCATCAAAGTTTCCTTTGCCGGGAAAAGGGCCGACCATTGTTGTTGATCCGCCAGGTAGTTTTATCACCTTAAGATATGAAAATCAAAGATTACGCCGATTACACAGATAGAAAATCGGTGTTATCGACACAATCTTTGATAATTTCCAAAGGAGGTGCAGTGGAGAAGAAGATATAGAGAAGAAACAACCATTTTTGCCCTTTTTATCGAATCAACAGAGTTCAAGATTTACGCTTTTGTAAGCGAGGAGGATCGAAGTGAAAACAAAAAATAGTTTGCGAATCGGTTTGTTGTTGCTCACGGCCGTGACCCTGCTCATACTGGCCGCCTGTTCTGGCACAGCCGCCGAACCCACAACCGCCCCGGAAACAGTGGTGGAAACCGTTACCGTTACAGTGATAGCCACTGCTGAAACCGAAGC
>CAYXUZ010000008.1:73150-82445 GCA_964467705.1 uncultured Ardenticatenaceae bacterium
ACCGGCCGCCGAGGGTGACGCTCCGGAAGCGATGCCCGCCGCCGAAGACAATCCCTACCGGCCCAATGAACTGTTTGCGGCCGTGGAAGACTTGAAGGCAGCTACCGAAGGACAAAGCGCCCCGGCCGGATCTAAGTTTGCCTTTTTAGCTAACAATCTATCCCCATTCTGGACGGCCGCGCAAATTGGCGTCGGCCGTGCTTCGTCAGAGCTGGGCGTGCCCATTGCCTTCCAGGCCCCCACCGCCTCTGACCTGCTCAGTCAACAGCTTTCCATGCTGGAAACGTTCGTCAATGATGGTTACACCGGCGTCACCTTCTCCGCTATTGACCGGGAAGCCCCGGCCCCGATCATTGAACGAGCGGTAGACCAGGGCACCATCATGCTCACCATGGACTCTGACGCCACCGGCAGCGACCGCGCCATGTATATTGGCATGTCTGATTACGATGCCGGCCGTGCTGCCGCCGAAGCGGCTCTGGAAATCATTGGCTCAGGTAAGGTGGTCGGTCTGGTTGGTTTTGCCACCGCCCAAAATGCCCAGGATCGCATCCAGGGTGTGAATGATGTTTTTGAGGGCACCGACATGGAACTGGTGGAAGTACTCATTGACGACATCAAGCCGGAAGTGGCGCTGAGCAATGCCCAAACCTCTATCCAGAAATACGGCGACGATCTGGCCGGTTTTATCACCTTCTACTCCTACGATGGCCCGGCCGCCTGCCAGGCCATTAAACAGGCCGGTCTGGTTGGTCAGGTCAAGCTGATCGCCTTCGACGCCGAGCCGGAAACGCAGGCCTGTATGGAAGAAGGCGTCGTCCAGGCCATGATTGGGCAGCGCGTTTACTTCTACGGCTATCTGGCCGGGTATGTCATGCACGCCATGTCCATTTTGGGTGTGGAAGAAACGATGGCTATTTTGCAACCTTACCTCGACGAGTTAGGCGACGAAGGTGCCATCCGTCTGAACACGGGTGTAGATGTCATTAAAGCTGAATCGCTCGACCTGTACAAAGAGTATCTCGATTCTGTCGGTATTGCTTCGCAGTAAGTACAGAGTTGTCATTCCGAACGAAGTGAGGAATCCCTGGGCATTTGCAGGCGAATGGGATTCTTCACTTCGCTCCGCTTCGTTCAGAATGACATGTTCATTACTGGATTTGATTTCTAGCAGCAAAGACTAAATTGTCAGGTCTAAAAGTTATGGTCATGGAACAACAACCATTATTGGAAATGGCGCATATTTCCAAAGGTTTTCCTGGGGTGCAGGCGTTAAATGACGTGGATTTCGAGGTATACCCTGGCGAGATTATTGGCTTTTTGGGCGAAAATGGAGCGGGCAAATCTACGCTGATCAAAATTTTGTCCGGCGTTTACGTGATGGATACGGGGAGTATTCGGTTCGACGGCCGTGACATTTCCCCCCAATCTCCTCAAGAAGCGCAAAGCCTGGGCATCAGCACTATTCATCAAGAATTGGCCCTCATCCCATACCTGTCTGTCGCCGAAAATATCTTCCTCAACCGGGAACCGCGCCGGCTGTTGGGACTGGTAGATTTCCGGCGTATGAACCAGGAAGCCGAAGCCCTGTTACATGACCTGGGGGCGGATATTCCCGGCAAAAAATTGGTGCGGGAATTGAATGTGGCCGGGCAACAAATGGTAGAAATTGCCAAAGCGGTTTCCCAAAATGCCCGGCTCATCTTGATGGATGAACCCACCTCCGCCCTGTCCAGCAAAGAGGCGGACGCCCTGTTTGCCCTGATGCGTCGGTTGCAGGGGCGAGGGGTAGCGGTCGTGTTTGTCAGCCATCGGCTGGAGGAAGTGCGGCAGATTGTGGACAGAGTGGTGATCATGCGCGACGGCCGTCGCGTGGGCGATCTACCCATTGCCGAAGCCAGCGAAGAAAAAATCATTCGCCTCATGGTCGGCCGGGACGTGGGGCTGTTCCCCAAAGAAAAAGCGGAAATTGGCGAGCCGGTGCTGGAACTGCGCGACGTGAGCGGCGAAAACGGCGTGGAACACATCAATCTGACGGTGCGCAGAGGGGAGATTGTGGGACTGGCCGGGTTGATTGGCGCCGGCCGTACCGAACTGGCGCGCCTCATTTGTGGGGTTGATAAAGTGACCCAGGGGGAGGTGTTGGTGGACGGCCGTGCCGTTCACATTAAATCTCCGGTAGACGCCGTGCGCCAGGGCATTGGCTGGGTGCCGGAAGACCGCAAACTGCACGGGCTGGTGCTGGGCATGGATGTGCAAGATAACACCACCATGACCATTTTGCAGCGTATTTCCAACGCGTTGGGAGCTATAAAAAACAAGGAAGCAAAAAGAATTACGACCGATTACGTGCAAACCCTCTCCATTGCCACGCCCAGCCTGGGGCAAACGGTGCGCCATCTCAGCGGCGGCAACCAGCAAAAGGTGGTGCTGGCGAAATGGCTCAGCATGGGGCCAAAGCTGTTGATCATGGACGAGCCGACACGCGGGATTGACATTGGCGCTAAAGCGGAAGTTCACGCGCTGATGAGTCGGTTGGCGCAGCAAGGCATGGGTATCTTGATGATTTCTTCGGAGATGCCGGAGATTATTGGCATGAGCGACCGGGTGATTGTGATGTGCCAGGGGCGGATTACCGGGGAGTTTGGTGACGGCCGTTTTGACCAGGAGGAGATAATGACCTGTGCCACCCAATTCCTGACCATCGCCGGGGAGCCGCTGCTGGCAAGGGAGAACATTGGAGGAGATAAAAATGGATAACACCGTCACCAAGTCAAAATCGGGCAACGGCCGTGCCCTTTCCGGCTGGACAAAACTTTTTGCCGCCCCGGAGTTCCTTATTTTTCTCGTCGTCATCGTCCTGTTTATTATTGGCGCGGTGGTCAATCCCCGCTTCATCGGCATTGAAAATTTGAAAATTCTCACCCGTGACACGGCCATCCTGGCGATTGCTGCTATCGGGGTTGGCTTCACCATTATCACCGCCGGCATAGACCTGTCCATTGGCTCGATCATTGGCCTGGGCGGGGTTCTCACGGCGTACTTCGTCGTCAAAATGGGGCTGCCGCTCGGCGTGGCTATCATGCTGACCTTTGCGGTGGCGGTGGCAATTGGCACGTTTCACGGCCTGTACGTCACCAAACTGCGGATGCACGGCTTTTTGGTGACTTTGGTGACGTTGGGGGTGGCGCGAGGGGCGATCCTCGTCCTCACCAACGGCTTTCCCATCACTGGCGTGCCCGATTCCTTTGCTTTTATGGGGCAAGGCTTTCTTTTTGGCCTCATTCCTATGCCGGTGGTCATTTGCCTAATGGTGGCCTTGTTAGCTCATTATTTGCTGCGTTATACCTACGTGGGGCGGCAAATTTACGCGGCCGGGGGCAACATGGAAGCGACACGTCTATCTGGCGTGAATGTAGATGCGCGTATTATCCTTTGTTATATCATCTCCGTCGTCTGCGCCAGTCTGGTAGGGGTGATCCAGGCCGGGCGATTGAGTCTGGGGCATCCGGCGGCTGGCGAAGGGTTTGAACTGCTGGCGATTACGGCCTGTATTTTGGGCGGTCTGAGTTTGATGGGTGGTCAAGGCTCGGTGCTGGGCATCCTGGTGGGTGCATTGCTCATCGGCGTTTTGCAGAATGAGATGGTGATGTTGAACATCAACCCGTTCTGGCACCGCATCGTGATTGGCTTTGTGCTGCTTCTGGCAATTACGTTTGATTACGGCCGTCGCCGGAAGAGGTGAGATTGGGAGATTAGGAGACTGAGAGATTTGTAATCTCCTAATCTCTCAGTCTCTTAATCTCTCTTGCACGGCCATCATTTTGACAGTAGAGGTTACGTGACAGGAACAAAACGCATTTTAGTCACCGGGGCAACGGGCAAAGTCGGGCAGGCTTTCATTGAACGGTTTCTGGCCGAGCCGTTATTTGACCAATTCACCGTGCGTGCCCTGTGCCACAACCGGTTACTGGAAGAACACGGCCGTGTAGAACTCATGCGCGGCTCCATTGAACATCAGTCCGTGGTGGCTACCGCCCTGGATGGCGTCACCCACATCCTGCACCTGGCTACCAGCAAGGAGAGTCCCGAAACAATTATGGACGTGGCCGTGAAAGGGCTGTTCTGGCTATTGGAAGCGTGCCGCGTCAGCCCCACCTTTCAGCAATTCATCCTCATTGGTGGTGACGCCAGCGTGGGACATTTTTTTTACCCCCACCCCATCCCGGTAACAGAAACACAAAAACACAGCGCCTACCCTGGCTGTTATGCCCTCTCCAAAGTGCTGGAAGAGGTAATGCTCGAACAATACATCCTACAATATGACCTGAACGGCTGCTGCCTGCGCGCCCCCTGGATTATGGAAAAGGATGATTTTAAGTACCAGCTTTCTTTTGGCGAGGATGTTTTTGGCGGCCCACGCTGGCGTGATCTGGTGGGGGCGGAAAAGGCTGATGAGTATACCCGCCTGGAGGCGGTGCCGGTAATGATGGGGGTGGATGGCACGGCCGTGAAACGCAACTTTGTTCACGTGCAAGACCTGGTCAGCGCCATCATGTTGGCAATTGACAATCCCAAAGCATCCGGGCAGACATTCAACATCTGCATGGACGAGCCGGTAGATTATGGGGAGTTGGCCGCCTACCTGGCCCAAACCAGGGGGCTGCCCACCATCGAAATTCAAACCCCTTACCACTCCACCTGGCTTGATAATGCTAAAGCCAAATTTCTGCTCGGCTGGCGGCCCGTCTACACCCTGTCCAAAATGACAGAAACCGCCTGGGAATACCAACGGGCCGCCAATGACCCGCGCATCACCTGGTATCCAGGATAACGTGCTTGTCAAAAGAGTTCCGGCTAAAGCCTCCACTCTTCTCTTCCCTTCTTCTTTGCCCCCTTTGCCTCTTTGCGCCTTTGCGTTAAAAAATTAATATCGGCGCGAAGGCATAATTTCGGCGGCGTTTTCGGGAAAGAAGATGCCTTCTTCAGAGGGAATCCATTTGGGCACTGGTTCGCCGTTGACCACTTTCAGGGCCAGGTCGAAGAATTGGGGACCAAGCAGCGGATTACATTCAATGGTGGCATTCAATTTGCCGTCAATCATCGCCTGGAAGGCGTCGCGGATGGCGTCAATGGAGACAATTTTGATGTCCTGCCCCGGCCGTAAGCCATATTCCTCTATGGCCTTGATCGCTCCAATGGCCATGTCATCGTTGTGGGCATAAACCGCGTCAATCTCATCACCATAAATTTGCAGCAGGTCGGCCATCACTTCCTCCCCTTTAGCCCTGGTGAAGTCACCCGATTGGGCAGCGATGATTTGCATGTCGGGATGGTCCTGGATGATCTCGCGGAAACCGGCGGCGCGGTCAATGGCCGGGGCGGAGCCAACGGTGCCCACCAATTCCACGATGTTGCCTTGCCCCTCTAGTAAATCTACCATCACCCGGGCGGCGTTTCTGCCTTCCTCCATAAAGTCAGACCCCAGATACGCGGTGTAGAGGTCTTCGGGCACGTTGGCGCGGCGGTCAACCAGGATGATGGGGATGCCCGCGTCTTTGGCTTCCTGAAAGACGGATTCCCAGCCATCTTCCACAACGGGCGAGACGCCGATAACATCCACTTGCTGGGCGATAAAGGTGCGAATGGCCTTGATCTGGTTTTCTTGCCGCTGCTGGCCGTCATCAAAAATCAATTCCACGCCGAGGGATTCGGCCGTTTCCTTGATGGAAGCGGTATTACCAGTGCGCCAGTTGCTTTCCGCGCCAATTTGGGAGTAACCGACGACGATTTCGTCATAGGTTTTTATGCCATCGTCCAGTTCAGGGGTATTGGTAGCTGCTGGTAAGGGGGTATTGTTCGTGCAACCCATCAACAGAAGGCCGAACAAGAGCGCGGTAAATTTAAGGTAGACGGGGTGGTTCACGGCCGTACCCCCTCCTCATCCAGCACCACCGGTTCCGATTGGCGGGGGATCGTCACCGTCACCTGCGTCCCCCCACGATATTGGCTCTGGATGGAAAGGCCGTATTGACGGCCGTAATACAACTTGATGCGCTTGTTCACATTTTCCAGCCCAAAGCCGCTAAAGCCGCTCTCCTTCATCGAAATCTCGCTGTCGCCCTCACTGCCGCCCTCATCAGCCAATGCCGCCTCGATTTGCGCCAGTTTGTACGGCGTAAAACCCACGCCATCATCCTCCACCTGCAACAACACCATATCGTCATCGGTACGCTGGGCGCGCACCACAATCAACCCACCGTCCCGTTTCGTTTTAATGCCGTGATAGAGCGCGTTTTCCACCAATGGCTGCAACGTCAGCTTCAAAATCGTGTTGTTGAGCAACGCCTCATCCACCTCAATGCGGTAATCGAGAATGTCCCGGTAGCGCAATTTTTGAATTGCCAGGTAACTGCGCACATGCTCAATCTCCTGTTGCAGCGGAATCCACTCCTTGCCTTTGCTCAGAGCGATGCGGAAAAAGCTGGACAGGGCGCAGACGATCTCAATCACCTGGTCGCTTTTGTTCGCTTCAGCCATCCAGACAATCGTATCCAGCGTGTTGTAGAGAAAATGGGGGTTAATCTGAGCTTGCAGCGCCTTCAATTCCGCTTTTTTCAGATTATCATGCTCCTCAATTTTGGCGTGCAGCAGTTCACGGATTTTGCCGATCATGATGTTGAAACTGATGCCCAGTTCGGTGATTTCGTCTATGTTGTTGGTGGTCACAAGCGCCTGCAAATCCGCGCCGGTGATGGTGGTGGTTACATCGTGCAGCTTTTTGATGGGCAGGTAGATGCTGGCGGAGATGACCCAGGCGGCCAGGACGGAAAAGGCGATGACGCCGGGAAGCAAAATCATGTAGAGCAGGGAAAGGCGGGTGAAGCGGGCCTGGTTGGCCTTGTATTGGATTTCGGCTTCGTTGACTTCAAAGAGCATGTAATCCTGCACACTGTCTTCCACAACGGCCGTGACCCCCCGAATGTTGTCCAGCACCGCCTCATTGTCCGCCACCCGGCTGCCCTGCGCAATTTGCTCCCCCATCACGTCCACGTAGTGAGTCAACGTACCCATCGTCCGCCGAATCACTTCCAGCTTGATACGCGAACGGTCAGAGCGGACATTGGCCGCCAGGAAATCGAGTTGGGCGTTCACCTCTGCAATGATCTGGTACTGGTTCCCGTCCGCAAATTCCGTCTTGCCGGCGACGATGTTCCACATTTCGGCATCAATCGCCGGTTTGATGTACCCATTCAAACTGTTGGCCGTGGTGATATTGGTCATCAGGGCGTCATACTGGCGGTTAAAATGCAGCACTTCCCAGATGAGCATAATGTTCACGGCCGTGAGCAACAATATCACCGTGAAAAACGCCAGCAAAATTTTGGCCCGCAATGACAGCCGCACGCTGGCAAAAAGCGTGACAAACCGGCCCATGTGCCGGGGAATAAATACAGGTTCACTGGCAATCAGTTCAGCGTTCATAGGGCCTCAATTAGGCATCCGATTTTCCCAAAAAATCGGATGTCTTGTGGGAAATCATGGTTGTTGCCGGAACTGCTGTGGGGGAAGCCCAATGCGCTTGTGGAAAACGTGGCTGAAATAGTGGGGGTCATTGTACCCGCTTTGATAGGCGATTTCCGCGCATTTCAAGTTCGTGGTACGCAGCAGTTCTTTGGCCCGCTCCATACGAATGCGGGTGAGATAATCTTTGAACGATTCGCCCATTTCCTGGCTAAACACCACGCTGAAATGGCTGGGACTCAAATTGACTCTGGCGGCCACCTCGTTCAGCAGCAGGTCAGGGTTGGCATAATGGGCGTCCAGGAACGCTTTTACCTGATGCACAATCCGAGTGCGTTCACCGCTAGATTGGCTGGCTCTATAGGCGATGGCCTGGGCAAAAAGCTGGCTGAGCGCCGCCCGCATCTGTTCCGCCGTGTGCAAAGCGGCCAACAGCCGTTCAATATCCTGCGCTTCGGGAATAACATCTACGGTTTCGCCGCCCAGATCACGAATAAACTGCACGGCCGTGACCACCACATCCACAAACAGATAATGTTTCACCAGATCAGACTGCACCGCCGCCTGGCAGAGCGGCCGCAAATGGGCGGCAAAAAAGGCGTCCCACTCGCTCATCAGGCCGCATTTCAGGAAATGCTCCACGGCCGTCTGATCCAGCTTCAACTTTTCAATCGGCGCACGGCCCGAAGCCGCTTCGGATTCGCCGTTGCTCCCATTTTTTCCACTATCACCACCACTGACCTGGGCCAACGCCTCCGCAAACGATTGCGAAATCTCCGTCAACCGCTGCTGCGGCGACCCCATCCCGGCAACGACCGTACAGGGCAACACCTCGGCCACATCCTGGGCAATTAGCTGCGCCAGAAACGCGCCATCGTGCCGCAACTGCTCCGGGTCATCGCCGGTCAAAATCAGCAGCAGTTCCTCCGCGCTCTTTTGCGTCAGAAACGTGCCGGAGTGGGCATAGGTCAGGCTGGCCACCAGGGCACGAATGTGCTGATAATCGCGGTACTCCAGGTGGGGCACGGCCGTGTCTACCTTCACCTTCAGCAGCGCCACCAGATAATAGGGAGCGATGATATTCAGCCCCAACTGCTGGCACTGTTCAATCGCCTCGCAGGATGAAACCCCACCTACCACCAGTTGAAACAGCAACCGCTCCCGCTGCCAGGTCACATTGTCTTGAAGCTGGCTTTGCAACTGCTTCAACTTCTCGCGCTCCGCCTGCTCCTCATCTAGTTGGGCGGCAATGCGTTGCAGGACGTGGTGGATTTCTACGGCCGTGATCGGCTTGAGCAGATACTCCGACACCCCCAACTTCACGGCCGACTGCGCGTAATTGAACTCATCATGCCCACTCAAAATCACAATCTTCACCCAGGGCATCCGCTCGCGCACAATCTTGCTCAATTGCAGGCCGTCCATGAAGGGCATCTTAATGTCGGTGATGAGCAGGTCAGGTTGCACGTTCTCAATCAGCGGCAGCGCCACCTCTCCATCCGGCGCTTCACCCACAAATTCAAAACCCGCCGCCCCCCAATTCACCTTATCCCGAATCCCCTCCCTGGCTACAATCTCGTCTTCTACCAGAAAAACCTTGTACGCCACACTGCACCTCCTTCTCTATCCACAGATTACACAGATTCCGCAGATTTTTTAATCTGTGCAATCTGTGGATTCCCTCACTGCCCATACACATGCGTATACCGATGATGCAAATTGGCGACATCGGCTGGGTCAATCTCCTGCACCGTGCCAATTTGCATCGCCA
>CAYXUZ010000009.1:0-996 GCA_964467705.1 uncultured Ardenticatenaceae bacterium
GATGTTTGAAATGCTCACCGGGCGGCTGCCCTTCCAGGCGGAATCACACACCGCGTTGGCTTTGAAACACATTCAAGAACTGCCGCCGCCTGTGACCATCTACAATCCCTCTGTGCCCAAACAGCTAGAGCAGATTATCAACAAGCTGCTGGCAAAGGAGCCGGCCGGACGTTACCGCACGGCCGGACAATTAGGGCGTATTTTGAGTTCATATAAGGATAAAAGCCAGGCCGAGACCGGGACGGTTTACCCGGCGCCCATCGTGGCCGGTGTTTATCAGGGGCAGACGCGACAACCCGGTACGCCAGCTACGGCCGTGCCCCCCACCCAGGCAAACGTACCCATTGCCGAACAAAAAACACAAATCTACCAACACCCGGCGGTTGCTGATGGGGATGAATCGCCCACCCATTCCACACCCGCTCAGCGTGTGATTCACATTCCGGTCAACGAGGCTGCGCCAGGGAATGACTGGACGGCCGTTGCCCTGGGTGTCATCGCTCTCATTGCCCTGCTGGGCCTCATCCCCCTCTGGTTCATGGTTTACCTGGCCTGGACGGGATGAGGGGGTGTGTTCAAGTGCTTAACTGTGTGAGTGTTTACGCGAACACCTGAACAGCTGTATTCGCCAGATGAAGTGGATAGTTGCATTACTCATGGGGTTGGCATTATGGCCGGGGTGGCAGGTAGATGACGGCCGTTTACTCGATGGCGGGCGTTATGGAGCTAACACTGGTCTGCCCAGCCAGGCCGACATTTTACTACCCATTGGGGCCATTCAGGGCAGTGGCTCCGTTTCGCCCCGTTTCAATGAAACCGTCACCTTTCGCGGTGTGGTCACGGGGCTGTATGAAGACCGCAACACAGCCGGGATCACCTATTACACCCTTTTTGTACAGGACCCGCCCGGTGCGGAAGATGGCGACCCGGCCACATCGGATGGCATCGCAGTCTTTTTGGGGCGGCAACGGCCGTCGGCCCAGATCGGCGACCAGG
>CAYXUZ010000009.1:1006-70335 GCA_964467705.1 uncultured Ardenticatenaceae bacterium
CGAATTTTTTGGCCTCACCGAAATAGATGATGCTGGCTTGCGCCTGACGGTGGAAGCCAGCGGCCAACCACTGCCCGACCCGATCATCATCCTGCCCCCCGCTGACAATGCTGCCCAGGCCGCCTATTTTGAACCGCTGGAAGGGATGCGGGTGGCCTTTGCCGGGGAGGTGCAGGTGGTGGGGGCCACCTTTAGCGGGTGCAGCTTTGCCGTGGTGGATGGCTCTGTGAGCAACCTGCCCATTATCCGCCAGCAATTTGTTGACCCCATCGGGCAGATTGTGCCCATCCTGCACACCAGCGATGTGGATTGTGGCAATTTTCCCCATGTCAAAACGGGTGACCGGGTGGCCGGATTGGTCGGGCCGCTCATTTACCATTTTGACCAGTTTAAGCTGGTGCAGCAGGAGACAGAAACGTTGCGGGTCACGGCCGTGCCCAACCCACCCCTGCCCGCGCCGCCCTCTCTAGCGGATGACCAGATCAGCATTGCCCTGTTCAACATGGAAAACCACTTCGACGCCCACGATGACACCGGTTTGGACGAAGAGCCAAAACCCACCCCGGCCGAAATCGCCCACAAAGAGGCCAAAATCGCCCGCCAGATTAGCGAGTTTTTGGGCTGCCCCACATTGTTGGCTGTGCAGGAAGTGGAAAATGAGGCGCTGTTGCTCTCGCTGGCGCAACTTTTGGCCGCGCCTTGTGGGTTTGTCTACGAAGTGACCCACCGCGAGAGCGCCGACGTGCGGGGCATTGACGTGGCGCTGCTGAGTGATCCGCGCCTGGTGGCTGTGCAAAATGCGACCCTGCGCCAGACCTGTACCGCTCTGGACACCGGCATTGCCGATGCCACCGCCAGCTGCCTGGCCGGGGAACAGCCGCTTTTTTCCCGCCCGCCGCTGGAAGTGGAATTGGTGATTGCCGGACGGCCGTTTACCGTCTTCATCAACCATTTCAAAAGCAAACGGGGCGGTGAACTGGAAACAGAATCCCAACGGCTGGCCCAGGCCGAACATTTGAATGAGTTGGTAGCCTCGTTATTGACGGCCGACCCGGAAGCGCGGGTGGTGGTGATGGGCGACTTTAACGATTATGAATTGTCGCCCGCGATGGAGGCGCTGACGGCAGACGGCCGTCTCACCAATGCTCTCTCGACTGTCCCCCTACCTGAACGTTACTCGTTTGTTTTTAGCGGCGCGGCGCAACTGATTGATGGCATTCTGCTCTCTGCATCGCTGGCCGACTCCCTCGCCCAGGCCACTATCCAGCACATCAATGCCGATTACCCGGATGTGCTGGCGGCGGACACGGCCGTGCCTTACCAGGCCACCGATCACGATCTAGCGTTGGTTGTCCTGAATCTGGATGTGTCAGCACCTGTGCCCACACCTGAGGTAGACAGTACCATTTCTGCCCCAGCCCCGGCCCTGGTTGTTGAGGAGGCAGACGGCCGTTGGCTATGGCTGTTGGGTGTGGGAGTAATGGCAGCGGTGGGCGGCACGGCCGTGTGGTTCGTCCGCCGTCGCTCGTGAACCTTTTCACGACCCCTCTATTGCCTCCCTCTTTACTGCCCCGTAGAATGTGCCCATGTCCAAGATGGCCCAAGACATTTTAATTCTGGAACCGGACAAAGAGTTCGCCGACCGGCTGGTGTATGCCCTGCACCAGATTGGCTCCTTTTCCATTTCTGTGGTGCCTACACTCAAAGAGGCATGTCTACATCTGGTACAGTCCCCCAAAGACCTGGCCTTTGTGCCCATCCACGAGGGCGCCAAAATCACCCGTTCGCTGCGTGCCATCCAGCCAGACCTGCGCCTGATTCTGATTACACCCACCGCCGATGTGGAAATCCCCGTCACCTATTCCGGGCGCGTTCAGGGGGTGCTGATCAAACCGTTGTTGGAAGTAGACCTGACGGTGATGATGCAGGAAGCGTTGGCACAACCGTTTTATGTGCGGGAAGCGGCCGAAGTGGAACCGGTGCGGGCGGGCAAGATGCTGGACACGGCCGTGTTGGTCAGCACCTTGCACCAGGTGGAGTTGAGCCATTTTGTCAAGGGGGCCATTTTTGCCCGCGAACACAAATTGCTCGCTTATTGGGGTGATCTGAATGAACGCGAATGTGCAACGGTAGCGCTGCATGTGGGCAAGGGTTGGTCTGAGACTGCTTCGCTGGAACGGCTGCAATTTTTACATTTACCGGCGCGGGCCGGCGACCTGCTGCTCTATACCTGCCAGACGCCGCCACACTTTTTGCTGACGCTGGTGGCGCTGCCGGAAACGCCGGTAGCGGAGTTGCGGCGCTACGCAGCGACACTGGCGGCGCGTCTGGCCGATGTGGCCGAGGGCCGTGCGTCATCAGTTGGGCAAACCTTTCAATTTGCGGCCAGAGAGGAGAATGTTCACGGCCGTGTCACTTACGCCATTGTCTGGCGGCCGTTGGAACCGATGGCCGACGCCCTGATGGAACCGCTGCGTCAGGCATTGCTGCGATTGGCCGGGGCCAACGGCTGTGTCCTCAACCACGTTGCTATCCAGCCAGACCTCATCCACATTTTGGTCACCTGCCCACCGGGGCGGGATGCTAACTGGGTGGCGACGCTGTTCAAAAGCGGCTCTGAGCAAACCATCCAGCAAGAGTATGGCGTGGTGGTCAGCCTGTGGGAAACGGGTTTTTACGCTACCGAAGCCACCCGGCCCTTGACCCAGGCCGAATTGGACTTGTTTCTGGAGCACAGTCCAGTGTTGTCGTAGCGGTCGGAGACCCGACAGGTTTCAAAAACCTGTCAGGTCTGAACTCGTCGTGGGGAGTTTGGGCACAAATCCCATTGTTGAGGGAAAATAGGCATATGGAAGAA
Source organism: uncultured Ardenticatenaceae bacterium (assembly GCA_964467705.1). Classification (GTDB taxonomy): domain Bacteria; phylum Chloroflexota; class Anaerolineae; order Promineifilales; family Promineifilaceae; genus CAADGU01. The sequence goes on from CAYXUZ010000009.1 coordinate 3,864, forward strand.
AACCCAAACATCATCTGGGCGCAGATTTTTGTGGACGGTCTGGCTCAGGCGGGGCTGACGGCCGTTGTCATTGCCCCCGGTTCGCGTTCCACCCCACTGACTCTGGCCTTTGATGCCCATCCGGCCATTGACGTGTTTGTGCATCTGGATGAGCGCGGCGCTGGCTTTTATGCGCTGGGCATGGCGTTGGCGCTGGATCGGCCGGTGGCGCTACTGTGTACGTCCGGCACGGCCGTTGCCAACTTCCTGCCCGCCCTTGTCGAAGCCCGCATGAGCCAGGTTCCGCTGCTGGCGCTCACCGCCGACCGCCCCCACGAACTGCGCCACAGTGGGGCGAACCAGACCATTGACCAGGTGAAAATCTACGGCGACCAGGTGTTGTGGAGCGTAGATGCACCAGTTCCCCAATCTGATGCGCCTGCTGTAATGTTACGCCATCTACATACCCTGGCCGTCCGTGCTTTGGCCACGGCCAACGGCCTGCCCAAAGGGCCTGTACAGGTGAACTTCCCGTTTCGCGCGCCGTTGGAGCCAAAATCCGAAGTCCGAAGTCCGAAGTCCGATTACGGAATACGGAATACGGATTACGCATTACCGATTACTCGTGGCATTCTCACTTTACCAGATCACCACCTCGATTTTCTGGCCGAGATCATGCGGGAAAACCCACGCGGGCTGATTGTGTGTGGGCCACGCTGTCCGGGTGGAGAATTCCCGGCGGCGGTGGCGGCGGTGGCCCGGCAGGTGGGTTATCCCATCCTGGCTGACCCGATTTCCGGGGTGCGGTTTGGGGCATGGGTGGCGGAAACGGCCGTGCTCAGCGCCTATGAAACGTACCTGCAAACGGCCGTCTCCTGGCCGGAACCCCAACTGATTTTACGGTTTGGGGCCGTGCCCACCTCCAAATGGCTCAATGCCCATCTGGACAAAATCACGCCTGCCTACCGGCTACATATCCGCGAAAATGGGGTGTGGGCGGATGACAGCCACCGCACTACCCACTTCATCCAGGCCAACGAAACGGCCGTTTGCCAACAACTGCTCATCCGCCTGCCAAAACGGGAGAATGGGGAATGGCTCACGGCCGTGACCACCACAGAAAACCGCGCCTGGGAATTGCTGGAAGCCCATCTCTATGAACCATATTTTGAGGGGGCGGTGGTGGCCGATGTGGTAGACTTGCTGCCGCCGGAGGCCACCCTGTTTATGGGGAATAGTTCGCCGATACGCTACCTGGATCAGTACGGCCGTGCCCAAAACAAACCCCTCTTTGCCTACGCCAGCCGGGGGGCCAGTGGCATTGATGGCAACATCTCTACGGCTTTGGGCATCCAGGCCATGCGCCAACAGCCGCTCGTGGCCGTCCTGGGTGACATCACCTTTTACCATGATCTGAATGGGCTGTTGCAGGTGGCAAAGCCTGCCCTGAGGCCGCCGAAGGGTGGCAAGTCGCAAGTGGAGAGTGTTAACCGGCAACCGGCAACCGGCAACCTGCCACTTACCATTGTCTTGCTGCACAATGATGGCGGCGGTATCTTTAACCGGCTGCCCATTGCCAACATCGACCCGCCGTTTACCAAATTGTTCCTGACGCCACATGGTCTGGATTTTGAACCGGCGGTGCGCATGTTTGGGCTGGAATTTGTGCGGGCAGACGGCCGTGACCATTTCCGCCAACTTCTTTCCGCCAGCTTGCAAGATACCACGCCCCGCGTCATCGAACTCCGCAGCCACAGCCAGACCGATGATCAACGGCGGCGGCAACTTAACAACATCGTCATCCAAGCTTTATAAAATCCGCGAAGGACGCGAAGACCCGCGAATAAACCTCTGCGTCTCCGCGTCTCTGCGTTAAAATCTATCGAGGAGAATCACCAATGACTGACTGGAAAACCGTCAATGAATATACCGATATTACCTATGAAAAGGCGGACGGCATGGCCCGCATCGCTTTCAACCGGCCGGAACGGCGCAACGCTTTCCGGCCGCAAACCATTGACCAGATGATAGACGCCTTCCGCCATGTGTGGATGGATCAGGAAGTGGGCGTGATTTTGCTCACCGGCAATGGCCCTTCGCCCAAAGACGGCGTCCACGCCTTCTGCTCCGGTGGTGACCAGAGCGTGCGCGGCCATGCCGGCTACGTGGGCGACGACGGTGTACCGCGTCTGAACGTGCTGGAATTGCAGCGCATCATCCGCACCATGCCCAAAGTGGTCATCGCCCTGGTGAATGGTTACGCCATTGGCGGCGGCCATGTGCTGCATGTGGTGTGTGACCTGAGCCTGGCCAGCGAGAACGCCGTCTTTGGACAGACCGGCCCCATCGTGGGCAGCTTTGACGCTGGCTATGGCTCGGCCACCTTAGCTCGCATTGTCGGCCAGAAAAAGGCGCGCGAAATCTGGTATTTGTGCCGCCAGTATTCGGCGCAAGAGGCGCTGGATATGGGGCTGGTGAACAAGGTGTTGCCCACCGTCGCCGACCTGGAACGTGAGGGAGTGGAATGGGCGCAGGAAATTTTGCGCAAAAGTCCCATTGCCATTCGTTTCCTCAAGGCGGCCATGAATGCGGATATGGATGGGCAGACCGGGCTGCAAGTGCTGGCCGGTGATTCCACGATGCTGTTTTATATGACCGAAGAGGGCACGGAGGGCAAAAACTCCTTCCTGGAAAAACGGTCGCCGGACTTTGGGCGTTATCCCTGGCGGCCGTAATTCGTGAGCCGTAATTTGTGAGCCGTGATTCGTGAGGCGTAATCCGTGAGCCGAAGCCCGATAACGGATAACGGATTACCGATTACGGATTCCCGGCCACCTGTTTCTTTTGTCTCAGTGACTTAGGGACGGGTGATTGTTACAATAGATGGTATGAACCGGCTGGTATGATATGACCAGCCGGTTTTGGCAAACAACATTTTGAGGAGCATAGTTTCGTTGGAGTGCGGACTCTAACGGCCGTAAAAACAATGGTAGCAGTAGAGGACAGTGAGTTTCGGTTGCGGCGGAAAGTGGCGGCCTGGGGGATTCATCTCCTGACGGCCAGTGGGGTGGTGCTGGGTTTTCTGGCTATTCTGGCAATTTTTGAGGGGCAGTGGCAGGTGGCCATGGCGCTCATGCTCATCACCACCATCATTGATGGTTTTGACGGGGCCTTGTCTCGCTTGGTGCGCGTTAAAGAAGTGCTGCCCGGTTTTGATGGGGCGTTGCTGGATAACATTGTAGATTTTATGACCTACGTTTTGGTGCCGGCCATCTTTGTTTTTCAGGCTAACCTGGTGCCAGAAGCATGGCTGGTGGCAACGCCAGCGATCATCTTGCTGTCATCCAGTTACCAGTTTGCCCAGGCTGATGCCAAAACTGAAGATCACTTTTTCAAAGGTTTCCCCTCTTACTGGAATATCGTGGTCATCTACTTTGTGTTACTGGGTACATCACCGATTTTTAACCTAGTGGTGCTGTTGGCCTGTGGTGTGATGGTTTTTGTGCCCATCAACTATCTGTATCCCTCGCGTATGAATGTCGGGCGGGGCATCACAGTGACGCTGACGGTGTTGTGGGTGGGGGTGATGGGATTGCTCATCTGGCAATACCCTAACCTGAACCAATGGCTGATCGGCGCGTCGTTGTTTTATGTGGCCTATTATGTGATCTATAGTTTGTATGCCAATGTACGGCCGTTAACGCAACGGCCGTCACCCAGACCCCGGCGTCTCCCCCGCCGAAAATAACAGGAGCGCGTACCGACCGGTACGCGCTCTTTTTTTTAGCGCACGTCACGACCCACGGCCGTGGCTATCGCCTTCATATCCCGCACCAGATTGGCAAAACGTTCGGGTTTCAGGGATTGACGGCCGTCGGACGAAGCCTCTTCCGGTCGCGGATGTACTTCAATAATTACCCCATCTGCCCCCGCGGCAATACTCGCCTTCGTCACGCTTTCCACATACTCCCACTTCCCCGTGCCGTGGCTGGGGTCGGCAATCACCGGCAAATGGGATAGCTCCTTGATGACCGGAATCGCGTTGATGTCAAACGTGTTGCGTGTGTACCGTTCAAAGGTACGGATGCCTCGTTCACACAACATCACTCGCGTATTGCCATGACTCAAGATGTATTCGGCGCACATCAACCACTCTTCAATCAGGCTGCTCATGCCCCTTTTCAGCAGCACCGGATGTTGCGACGCGCCGACCGCGTGTAGCAGCGCATAATTCTGCATATTGCGCGCCCCAATCTGCAAAATGTCTGCATATTGGCACACCAACGGCACCAGCGCCGGTTCCATCACCTCGGTAATAATGGGCATACCCGTGATTTCCCGCGCCTCGGCCAGATATTGCAGCCCTTCTTCGCCTAAACCCTGGAAAGAGTAAGGCGAACTGCGTGGTTTGAACGCCCCGCCGCGCAAAATGTGCGCACCTGCTTCCTTACACGCCTGCGCTGTTTCAATAATCTGGCTGCGACTTTCCACCGAGCACGGCCCGGCCATAATGATGATCTCATCACTGCCCACCACATGCTCGCCAATGGGGAACTGCGTATTATCGGGTTTAAATTCACGGCTGGCAATCTTAAATGGCTTAAGGACGGGCATCACACGCTCCACCCCTGACATCCGTTCCAACTGTTCGCGGTTGATTTGCCGGTCATCGCCGATGATGCCGATGAGGCTGCGCTCACTGCCGGAGGAGATATGGACTTTGTACCCATGATCTTCAGCCCAGGCGACAATGCCCGACTTTTCTTGCATGGTAGCGTGGGGTTGCATAATTACGATCATCATTCGATTCCTTTTTGGGTTGAAATTGGTTAAAAAGCGGCCTGTAATACGCGCATCATCGCTTCCATCGCATCAATCTGGCGAGGGCGCACCGGGGAAATCGGGGGAGTATCTTTGCGGTCTGGCCGTAGGGAGACGGCCTCACGTAAATAAACATGAACAATGTCGTGGGCAGATTTGGAGGTATTCCAGTGGATTAACACCCGGATGCAGTGGTTGAGGCTGCCGGGCACTTCCATTTCATGGCCGCACAACAGGGCCACATCATACCAACCCAATTGGCGGGCGGCGAGTGCCGGGTAGGTGGCGTTCAGGTCAACGGTGGTGGTGAAGTAAATGCTGGCGATGTCGTCCGGGTGTATCTGGTTGGCCTGGATGATGGCTTGCAGCAGTTCACGGGTGGCGCTGAGGATTTCCCCGGCGTCATTGTGGCTGACGGTAATGGCGCCGCGCACACCTCGGCAGGCTGTGGCCATCGGCCATCGTTCTGATTGTGCATATCCATTTTTGTTGTGCATGTTCTTACCCCTTCTTGTTTGCGTCAGACCTGGCAGGTTTCAGAAAACCTGTCAGGTCTTGAAAATAAAAAGACGCGGCTTTTTGGGCCGCGTCTTGTATTGCAGGTGTGGTCGTTTTGCCTTTACTTTTTTAGCGCCAAACGACCCCCGGCATGACAAGCGCGGCGGCTGCTAAAAAAGTAAAAGTAAAAGTTTACAGCATGTATTTCCATAACGGCCGTGACTATAACACTTCCCTAAATCATCGTCAACGGGCAATTTTGCGGTAAAATAACGATATGTCGTTTTTGCAATTTGTCGCAATAAGGAGCAGGTATGTCCCACGAAGGGCGTGATTTTGCCGGGTACATCCGGCAGCAGGGCTACCGCATGACACCGCAGCGCCAGATGGTGCTGGATGTGCTGTGTGGGCAGGGGGGGCATATGACGGCAAATGGGGTAGTCACGGCCGTGCAGCAGCAATCCCCTTATCTCAACCGGGCAACCGTTTACCGCGCTCTGGATTTTTTGTGTGAATTGCAGCTAGTCACCCGTACAGAAATGGGGGGACAGGTAGTCTATGAACTGGCGGAAGAGCAGCCGCACCATCACCTGGTTTGCAGGGTGTGTGGGCAGGCGGTGGAGTGGGACGGCCGTGCGCTGAACACATTAGCCACCCAAATAATGGCCGAGTACGGTTTTCAAGCAGAACTCAATCACCTGGCGCTGTCGGGCGTGTGTATGCAGTGCCGGGAGAGCGGTAATCGGTAATCGGTAATCCGTTATCGGTTATCGGTGGTCGGTTCACGGATTACGGTTCACGGATTACGAAGAACAAGGAGGTAAGACAATGTTAGCAACTTTCTCTCTGGCGGCGGGTATTCTGCTGCATATTCCTGATGGGTTTTTGAATCTGGTGATTTCGCTACTGTGTTGGCTGGCGAGCGTCGTCGTGCTGGCAGTGGCGGTGCGCAAGGCACAGGCAGATTATGAAGAGCGGCTAATCCCGGTGGCGGGCATGATGGCCGCCTTTATTTTTGCGGCGCAGATGCTCAATTTTCCGGTAGCGGGCGGCACGTCCGGCCATCTGGTGGGGGCGGCGCTGGCCTTTATTGTATTGGGGCCATGGTTGGGGCTGCTGGTGATGACGGCCGTCATCGCCCTGCAAGCGCTCCTCTTTCAAGATGGCGGCCTGATCGTCATGGGCGCAAACATTTTGGTGATGGGCATTGTGCCCGGATTTGTGGGCTACGGCGTGTACCGGTTAGCCGCTAACCGGAGCAAATCTATTAAACTGGCAATGGCCGGGGTGGGCGCGTGGCTCTCCGTTGTGGCGGCGGCGCTGGTGACGGCGCTGCTGCTGGCTTTCAGCGCCACGGCCAATCTGTCTGTCGTTGTGCCGGTGATGGTGGGAGTGCATATGCTCATTGGCATTGGCGAGGCGCTGGTGACGGTGGCGGCGCTGGCCTTCATCATGCGTTCCCGCCCGGCACTGCTGGACGAAAGCGCCGTCAACGCCAGTGGGCGGTGGGCGCTGGCCGGGTTGGGCATTGCCTTGCTGGTGGTCTTGTTAGCTCCCTATGCTTCGCCATACCCGGATGGGCTGGAATGGGTGGCCGGGCAGCAAGGTTTCCTGGAAACGGCGCTGGATGCTCCTTATGAGTTATTGCCTGATTATACGATTCCGGGTTTGGGGGAGACAGGACTCTCCACCATTGTGGCGGGGATTGTGGGGGTGTTGGTGGTTACGGCCGTGATCTTGCTTGTCGGCCGTTTGCTGAATCGCTCGCAGCGGTCGCGGAGTAGCGCGTAGAAATTGGAGAGTGGGAGATCAGGAGATTGAGTGAATAATCTCCTGATCTCATCTTCCTCATGCACACTAATACCTTTGACCGCTACATGGGCCGAGAAAGTGTTGTTCACCGGTTTGATCCGCGTCTGAAAGTGGTGGTGGCCGTGTTTTTTATTCTGGCGACGGTGCTGCTGCCAGATGGGGCATGGGCTGGGTTTGTCTGTTCCTGGTTGATGATTTTGGCGATCACCTGGCTGGCGCGGCTGCCGTATAGCCTGGTTCTTAAGCGATCATTGGTGATTCTCCCCTTTATGTTAGCGGCAGTGACGGTGCTGCTGAATGTGCCGGGCACGGCCGTATTCACCGCTCACATTGGGCCTTTTACCCTCACTATCACTGATGCCGGGCTGGTGCGCTTTGTCAGCATCCTCATTCGGGGCTGGCTGGCAGTGCAATTGGCAATTTTGCTCACGGCCGTGACCCCTTTCCCAGACCTCATGCACGCCCTCACCCATTTACACGTCCCGGCCATATTGGTCAGCATCATCAGTTTTATGTACCGCTACCTCTTTGTGCTGGCCGACGAAGCACAGCGCCTGCTGCGAGCACGGCAGGCGCGCAGCGCCCGATTGCCGGGCACGGGCCAACAGGGTGGCTCGCTGCTCTGGCGGGCAAAAGTGACCGGGCATATGGTGGGGCAGCTTTTTGGCCGCAGCCTGGAGCGCAGCGACCGCGTCTATAACGCCATGCTGGCGCGGGGGTATCATGGCCGTATCCTCACCATGCACCCCCACGCCATGACCCGGTTTGATTGGCTGGCCGGGGGGACGGCCGTGTTGCTTATAGTGATAATTCAGTTGATTGCCCGATATCCGTAACCCGTAATCGGTAATCCGTAACCCGAAACGGTTCACGGATTACGGTTCACGGATTACGAATAACGACTTACGAAACATGCCCGTTACTCACCCAGACACACCTTCACCTATTGTTTCGGCCAACGGCCGTGCCCCTTTGCAAGTGACGAATTTACAGTTTGCCTATCCCGATGGGCAAAAGGCATTAGGTGGCGTTTCGCTGCACATCGCCGCCGGGGAAAAGGTGGCGTTGGTGGGGCCAAATGGGGCGGGCAAAAGTACGCTCATGTTGCACCTAAACGGCCTGCTACACGGGGAAGGGGAGATTGAAGTGGCCGGGCTACCGGTAGTGAAGGCCAATTTCCCCGTGATCCGGGCGAAGGTGGGTATGGTGTTTCAAAACCCGGATGACCAGCTTTTTTCACCGACGGTGTTTGAGGATGTGGCCTTTGGGCCACTGCATATGGGCTACCCGGAAGCAGAGGTACGGGAACGAGTGGCGGCGGCACTCACGGCCGTGGGTATGGCCGAACATGGCAGCCGCCTTTCTCACCACCTGAGCATCGGGCAGAAAAAGCGCGTAGCGATTGCCACTGTGCTGGCGATGAATCCAGAAATCCTGGTATTGGACGAACCATCGGCGGGACTAGACCCGCGGGGGCGGCGGCAGTTGATCAACCTGCTGCGTGACCTGCCGCTGACGATGCTCGTTTCTACCCACGATATGCTGCTGGTGCAGGAATTATTCCCCCGGATGATCATCATGGATGAGGGTTGCATTGTGGCCGATGGGGCAACGGCCGTGCTGCTGCCTGATGCGGCGTTGTTAGAGGCGCATGGGTTGGAGGCAGTAATACACCGTCCGTAATCCGATCACTGAGTACAGGTCAAGGTAAACGGGTTGCGTCTCACCCAACCAGATATGTTGCCGTGCCCAATGCAATCTCCAGGCCCTCCTCATTGTGCAGTTCCATGCGCGTCACCGCCACCTTATTTCCTTTGCGGATCACCCGCGCCGTCGCAATGAACGCATTACCCCGCCCCGGCCGTAAATAATCAATGCGAATATCAATCGTGCCCAACTTTTGCAGCCGCCTCTGCATCTCCTCCGGCGACAGGTCAAGCAGCTCCACCACCAGATTTGCCATCGCCACCATTCCCCCGGCTGCGTCCAATAGCGAAGCCGTCACCCCGCCATGCAAAATATGATAAAACGGATTGCCCTCCAGTTCCGGCTTCATCTGCACCCGCAGTTCCACGCTCTCCGCCGTCAGCGCCAACACCTCCAGCCCAATCAACTGATGAAAAGGAATATGCTGCGCATACAACCCCTTAATCAACTCCAAAATTTCCTCATCCGTCATCGCCTAAACTCCTGTGGGGCGATTTTGCAAAATCGCCCTACAGATTGTCAGCCATCTCTCATAGATGTGCAATCATACTCATTGGGTGATATGCTATGGGCTTGTAGTAAGAAGCGATGCTTACAATGTGTCATGCCCTCCTACGCGGGCATGACACCAAAAACTCTTTACTCGAGATTCAACCAGGCGGTCACAATACCCACATTGTGGCCGCTTTTTACGCTTAAAAGAACATGACCGAACAACTAACCATTGCCAACGACCAATTAGTGGCCGAAATCCAAAAACGGCGCACCTTCGCCATCATCTCTCACCCCGACGCGGGCAAAACCACCCTTACCGAAAAATTGCTGCTCTACGGCAATGCCATCCACCTGGCGGGAAGCGTGCGCGCCCGCAAAAACCAGCGCGCTGCCACCTCCGACTGGATGAAAATGGAGCAAGAACGGGGTATTTCCATCACCTCCACCGTACTGCAATTCCCCTACCAGGGGCACATCATCAACCTGCTAGACACACCCGGCCATCAAGATTTCTCCGAAGACACCTACCGCACACTCACCGCCGCCGACTGTGCCGTGATGGTGCTTGACGCGGCCAAAGGTGTGGAGGAGCAAACGGTCAAATTGTTTGAAGTTTGCCGCCGCCGGGGGATTCCCGTCTTCACCTTCATCAACAAAATGGATCGGCCATCGCTGGATGCGCTGGCCCTGCTGGACGAGGTAGAAACCGTGCTCGGAATGCAGCCCGTCCCCATGAACTGGCCCATTGGCGACGGCGACACCTTTCTGGGTGTCTACGACCGCCTGACCGAGGAAGTACACCTCTTTGACCGTACTGCCCACAACCAGACCATTTCGCCGGAGTACATTACGGGGTTGGACGACGGCCGTATCGAAGCCACCCTCAGTAGCCACCAGTTTGAAGATCTGCACACCAACATCGCCCTGCTGGATGAAATGGCTACCTTCGACTTTGACATCTTCCGACGCGGCGAACAGACGATGGTCTACTTCGGCAGTGCCCTCACTAATTTCGGCGTGCAATTATTCCTGAACGATTTCATCAAGTACGCCCCGGCCCCCAACACCTACGCCAGCGACGCCGGGTCAATTGACCCGTACCAGCCGGAATTTAGTGGCTTTGTCTTCAAGATTCAGGCTAACATGGACCCCCGCCACCGGGACAGTGTGGCTTTTTTGCGTGTGTGCAGCGGCCGTTTTGAACGCAACACTCAGGTGAAACATCCGCGTACCGGCAAGATGCTCAAATTGTCGCGTACCTACACCTTTTTTGCCGATGACCGGGAAGTGGTGGATGAGGCGTTTGCGGGGGATATCATTGGGCTGCCGGGCAATCGGGAGTTTAACATCGGCGATACTATCAGCGCGGGAGCGACGTTTAACTTTGCACCCATCCCCCGTTTCCCGGCCGAACATTTTGCTCGACTGGTCAATCTGGACGTGAGCAAACAAAAGCAGTTCCAAAAAGGCATCGCCCAACTGGAAACCGAAGGAGCGATGCAAATTCTCTACGAGGTAGATGGCGCACGGCGCGACCCCATTTTGGCAGTAGTAGGGATGCTGCAATTTGAAGTAGTGCAGGCGCGGTTGGAAGAGGAGTATGGTGTGAAGACAAAGCTGGAACCGTTGCCCCACCGGCTGTGCCGTTGGGTGGAAGGGCCAGAAGAGAGCATCGAAAAGCTGCCCTGGCGGTATGGGATGATGAAGACGCGAGATTATGACGGCCGTCTCGTGGCCCTTTGTAACTCGCCCCATGAATTGAACTACTACCAGGAAAAGTATCCTGAATTGACGTTTCGTAGTATTGGGTGACGGCCGTTTGTCGGTAATCGGTTATCCGTAATCGGCAATCGGTTAGCGGATGGTGATTTCGGCCAGGGGCAAGGCATCGGATACGAGGGCGTCGGTTGTGCCGGTGGGGGTTTGCACCGGCAGGCGGGCGGTGGGGTCGGCCACATCGTACAGCCCTAACAGCAGTGTGTAACTGCCGGGTGGAAGTTCGGTCGGCAGCAGCAGGCCATGATTGTCAATCACTGTTTCGCCAGGTGACCAGATGGTGGTCAGGTTTAGTCCACCACCGGGTTCACTGTCTCGTTGGGCCAATAACTCCCCATGCGGGCCGATGAGATGCAAGAATACTTTGTAGCGTTGGTCAAGGGACACGGCCGTTTGCCAGAACAACGTCACCTGCAAAATATCCCCCGGCTGAAGTTCCGTCTCGTTAAGTGTATAGCCTTGTAAGGTAATCGCCTCGCCAAAGGGAACGGTTAAGGCCGTGTCCATTTCCGTGGCTGGTTCTGGCGGCACGGCATAGACCACAAAACGGACATCCCCCACCCACTCATCCCGCGCTTTGAAAGCATGAGTATCTAACCAGCGTTCAATTAGTCGTTCCGGGTCACGCTGCGCTTCTCCCCAAAAGATGGCATAAAGCCGGTCGTGCCGGGCAGCAATGGCACTCAAGGCAGCGTCAATTGTTTCCGGTTGGGGGCGGCTACGCCCTTCGGGCAGGGGGTAAACGGCCGTTGCCTCCGGGTAGTAATAGGTAAATACCTCCCACTGATTGGGAGCATTGAGAATGATGCCCGCGCCGGGGTGGTTTTCTGTGAGGATGTGGGCGGCGATGCTCCGGTAATTGGCGCGGGCATAAGCTGGATTGGTGTACAGGTTACGCAGGGAAGAAAGTGTGCCTGGCGTCAGAGCAGCAGCTAACAAGATGGGCAAGATGATGCGAGGCAATTTTTGTTGGGGAGCGGTCACGGCTGTTGCTAACGATACCAGAAAAAATGGTGTGGCGGCCAGTAAAAATTTGAGGAACTCTGGCTGTACTGTTCCGGCAGCGTACATCATCAACAATGGGACGATCAGGCAGACGGCCGTACCCCACACCCAGCGCCGCCCCCTCCACAAACCCACCACCAGCAACCCGATCACGACGGCCACCGCCCAGCGCATCGTTTCGGCGGCAATGGTCGAGCCAAAGGTCATCCAGGAGACGGCCGTGAGCAAAAACCCCATAAAAGACCCCCGCTCCGGCAAGTCATCTACCCCGAATTGTTGGCTGAAGATGGGCAGCCAGGGCACATAAAGCAGTGATACAGCCACCATGATCCCTATCCAGGGCAGCAGCAGGCGGCGTGTAGCTGCCGGCCAACCTTGCCCACGTCCAGCCATAACTAACCAAACCAATACGACAAAATTTTGTGCCAACAGGATGGCTGGGAAAAAGTAATGGGTGTACAAGCCGGCGGTCGCCAGCAACCCATAGGCCACTGCCCACATCCATCGTGCCCCTCCTGCCATTGCCTGCCAGTTCCATAACACCCAGGTAGACAGTACAGCCAGCAGCCCCAGCAGGGCATACATGCGTGTCTCCTGGCTGTAGTAGATGAGGGCGGGGTTGACGGCCGTTAAGATAGTCACCACCAAAACCATTGCATGACGTTGACGGCCGTCTGGTTGGATTATTCGGCCAAATGCGCCAGCGGCCGCCACCAATATCACTCCCGCAAAAGCCGAAAACGCCCGCAATCCAAACTCCGTTGTCCCAACCATCTGCTGCCAGCTATGCAGCAGTAAATAATAAAGGGGCGGGTGAATATCACTGGCCGTGCCTTCCAGAATCAGCGGTATCGTGCGTTCGCTCAGGCGCGCGCTGTTGCCTTCATCATTCCAAAAAGATTGCGCCGCCAACAGATGAAAGCGCAAGCCAAATGCCAGGAGCAAGATGAAAACGAGAGAGAGGCGAATCAGACCCCTTTTTGACAAATGCATGGCGTGATTATATCTGCTATTTGTGCGGCCAATCACTATCGGCAATCTCTATCGGCAATTACCTCCGACTGTCACAGCCCATCCTGAACTCTTGACAAGTTGCTACACATCTGGCATAATCCGAACATCGTTCGGAAAATTAACTATATTCAATTATGGATGAACTAACGCCACGTGCGCGGCGACACCTCCGCACCAAAGAGACGATTCTGGATGCAGCCCGGCAGATCATTAATGAGCAGGGTGCAGATGCTCTTTCCATTCGGGCGATTGCTGAGCGAATTGATTATAGTCCCGCCGGGTTGTATGAGTATTTTGGCAGCAAGGAAGAGATCATCACGGCCGTGTGCTGGCAAGGACACGAACGTTTGACACAGGCAATGACGGCCGTTGATCGCACCCTTCCCACCGCCGAATACCTGATTGCCATTGGTCTGGCATACATCCAGTTTGCCATGCAAAACCCAGACTATTACCTGCTCATGTTTACCAATCCCGCTTTTGCCGGAACACCAGAGCAGATTCAAGAGGAAGAATCATCCTTCACCATTCTGCTGGCAACTATTCAGTGTGGGTTGGATGAAGGCATTTTTCGGCCGCGCCCTGGTTACGGCGCTCTGGAAATGGCCTATACTGCCTGGGCGGTTGTTCACGGCATTGCCATGTTGCGGCTGACTTATCTTACTCAGCAGCCGTTTGATTTTGCCACCGCTGATCATGAAGCGTTACGGTCAATGGTGCATGGGTTAATGAGCTAATAGTTTTTTTTGTTATTTACTGAACATTGTTCGAATACTGATTGCAATTTGGAGGTTTCGCGATGACTCAACTGTTTGCTGGCCGCTACACGGCCGTCACTTCTGACCCATTTGTTGTTTTTCTCATTGGGATGCGCATTAACCGGCTGACGGCCGTGCGCCAGTGGCTGCCGGTTTCCCGCGCCATGACGCCGATGATCAAAACATTGTATGAGTATCCAGAAAAAGGATTCCTGGGCGGGCACAGCTTCTTTGCCTGGCGAATGCCGATGCTGGTCACTTACTGGCGCTCGTTTGAAGATTTGGAAGCATTCGCTCGTAATCCTTCCGACCCGCACCTGCCGGCGTGGAAAAAATTTAACCAGGCGGTCGGCGATGATGGCAGCGTGGGTATCTGGCATGAGACCTATCTGATGGAACCGGGAAATTACGAATGTGTATATGGCAATATGCCCCGGTTTGGGCTGGGGGCGGTGATGGAACATGTTCCGGCTGTGGGATATTACCACACCGCCCGCAAACGACTGCATGTTCAGCAGCAAAAAGGAGAAACCGTGTCAAGTGTCAGGTGAACAGCTTGACACCTGACACTTGACGCCCGGTGTCCGGCGTCTGACACTGGATATGGTTTTGAAACTCGAATCATTTGTGACAACTGACGAAGGAGTTAACACGATGATGGAACTAAATCCACAAGAAGTCTGGCATGAAATGGAAAAGCAGCTATTTGCCATATTGGGCATGGTGACGGCAAAAGGGGAAGCGCGTACGGTGGGAGTGGTGTATACGGTTCACGGCCGTAGCCTTCTCATCAGCTCAGAAAAATCGGCCTGGAAAGTGCGGCACATTGCCCAAAATCCGCATGTGTCCCTGACCATTCCCATCCATAAGAGCATTCCCATCATGCCCTGGGTCAAGATTCCGGCGGCTACCATTACATTTTCTGGCGAAGCAACGATTGCGGCCCCAACTGACCTGCCGGCGGCGGCACTTAAGCCACTTTTTCGGGGATTGGAATTGGATGCAGGGGTCATGGAGAAAATGGCCGTTATCCAGGTAAAACCGGTTGGCGAATTTATCACCTATGGCGTGGGCGTCTCGCTAATGGAAATGCGTCACCCCGAAAAAGCGCGCGGCCGGACAGCAGTGAGCATGGGGTAGTCAAATAGCATACCAGCATGCTCAACCTGTGCGCTGACGCCAGCGGTCAAGATCCGCCTGGGCAGCCACAGGGTAGGCCGAAAAGCCAAGCCGACGCGCCCGCTCGCGCACCAGACCAAAGTTGGCGTCTGGTTCAACCGCGATCAGCACCGGATTGTAACCGGTGCGAACCAGCCGGTGCAACGTCTGGCAGACCATTTCGGTACCGCGTGCCGTAATGACCAAAATGGTAACGCCCCAACTAAGGTGGGCGGTGGCTTCGGTGGCCCAATTAGTGAGTGTGATGGTGTTTTCGTTTTCAATGCGGGCCAACCGTTCCAGAATTTTGACCAGATGGTTACGGCCGTGACGCGGCGGAATAGCCGGTGGCAATAACGAGGTCGGATTTTCGGAAAGTACAGCGGCCGAATGGCGTAGCAAACGGCCGCTGTTTTCGTCGAAGGCCGGGCCGTCCTCTACTGCCAGCGGGTCAAGGCCGTTGGTAATCAACCCCACCGCCTGCCGCTGGTCTACCAGATGTGCGGCCAGCGAAGCGGCTACTTCAATGGCCCACTCAATAGTGTTAGCGCGGGATTGGCGAGAATAGGAATCGGTGTGTAGGTCTAGGAGCACGGCCGTTTCCAACGAGATGGCTGGTTCATAAGTGCGTGCCAACAACTGGCGGGTATGGGCGCTGGCTTTCCAATTGATCTGCCGCAGCGAATCACCGGAACGGAACTCCCGCGCCCCCATGGGCCGGGCCGGATCAGCAAAGAGCCGCTGCTGGCTGGCCAATGTCCCAAACGGCAGGCGCGACGGTAATCCCAACCGGGTCAACGGAATGATACGCGGATAAATGGTGATATATTCGGCCGGGAGTTGAGCATGGCGCTCCGGCTGGATGCCGAAGAGATCGCCCATTGTCAGCCGCAGTGGGCCAATCTGGTAAAAACCACGCCGCCTGGCGGCAATGGTATAACTTAATTCCACCTGTTTTTTGTGCCCCAACGCCACCACCGTATTGACCGGCGCCCCCTGCCGCAACTGCACTGCCACGCTTTCCGTTACCCGCACCCAGGGCATGGGCAGCCGGCCCACGTTTTGCAAATGAATGGTTATTGGTACTACCTCACCCCAGAAAGAATGAGAGGCATATGTTCGCCCACTATGCAGATTTTTTACCGTGCGGGGAATCACCCATCGGCTCCAGGCATACACGCCAACAAAAACGTAAATGATGTAAAAAACAAAGTCCACCCGCAGCAAAAAAGCAACCGCCAGCAAAATGAGAATGAGGGTGGAAAACTGGTTCATCAATGGTTAATGGTCAATGGTCAATGATCAATTGCCAATTGGCAATTGATCATTGACCATTGACCGTTTACAGTTCGCCAATATCCAAGGGGGTATCTTTGAGGATGTCTGCCAGGATGCCGGGGGTGGTGAGGCCACGCAGGGCGCTTTCGGGGTGGATGAGGCAGCGGTGGGCCAGGATGGCCGGGGCCAGCGTCTTCACGTCGTCGGGCAGGGTGTAGTCACGGCCGTGCATAGCTGCATAAGCCTGAATCCCCCGATATAGGGCGTGGCTGCCGCGAGGGCTGGCTCCCAGCACCAAATCTTTATGGCGGCGGGTGGCAAATACCAGACGCACAATGTATTCGCGTACCGTATCATCCACATGCACCTGCCATACTTGCTGCGCCAGTTCCGGCAGGCGGCTACCATCCACCACCTGTGTTAGCGTCTCAATGGGATGCACCCCGCCGAGGTTGAGCAACATCTGGCCTTCTGCCTGTTCATCCAGATAGCCCAGGCTGACCTTCATAAAAAAGCGGTCAAGTTGCGCTTCGGGCAAGGGGAACGTGCCCTCGTACTCCACCGGGTTTTGTGTCGCCATGACAAAAAACGGCCGTGCCAGCGGATACGTCACCCCATCAACTGTCACCTGGCGTTCACCCATTGCTTCCAACAGAGCGGATTGGGTACGGGGAGTGGCCCGGTTAATTTCGTCCGCCAGCAAAATGTGGGTAAAGGCAGGGCCAGGAATAAAGGTGAATTTTTGCTGCTGCTGGTCAAAAATGGAGACACCGGTCACGTCGTTAGGCAGCAGGTCAGGCGTACATTGCAGCCGCTTAAACTGGATGCCCAGGCTGACGGCAATAGCCCGCGCCAACATCGTCTTGCCCACGCCGGGCACATCTTCCAGCAGGGCGTGCCCTTCGCACAACAACGCCACCGCCAACAGTTCCAGTGACGGCCGTTTGCCGATGATGACCTTTTCCACATTGTCAATCAGTTGTTGGGTGAATGTCTGAATTTCTTGCATGATGTGATGGGGAGATTGGAGATTGTCTCAATCCCCAACCTCTCAATTTTCAGCGGCCGGATCCGGGATTTCCACCGGCCCGTTAATGTTGCTGTTTGTCACCGTGCCAGTGGCGGTAATCGTTTCCTCGTCTACTGTTATCAACGTCATCGTTAGTTCCTGATGGCGGGTAATAAAGTCCTCTTTGCTAATCCATAGGACAGTGTGGAAGGAGGATTCGGCCAGGTTTTCAATAATTTGGGCTGAGGCCTCGTCATTGAAGTATTCTGCGAAGTAAAGTTCTGAATCCAATTCGACCTCAATTTCATAAACAGGAATGCCCTCCCATTCACGCTCACCCACAATTTCGGCCGCCACCACAAAATCAGGGTTGATGCTCATTTCAAATTCAAGCTGCTGCGCCATGCCCATTTGTTGTAAGAAGTCTTCGGGCAGTTGCTCCCATTCATCATCAACCGTTTCCCGCAGCCAGAGTACACTATCTCGATAAACCATTTGTAACGAGGTGGTAATAGGTTCGCCATAATCTGGTATCTCGATGATAACCGTCATGTCACAAAATGAACTGTTTGTCGGCACTTCCCGTTGGCAATTCATGATTTGGGTTTGGGTAAAACCGGTAGAAACGGTTACTTGCACCTGTTCCTGAGTCAATGTTTCGACAGTGTTCTGCGCTTCTTCTGATTTGAGCAGAATGGTCATAGCATCCAGAGGGGCAGACACATCTGTTTCCCCTGCGGATTCCGGTTCGGGAGTGGTTTTGGCGGGTGTTTCTGTGGCCGTTGCCTGTACCCGCACACCGGGCGTAGCCGACGGCCGTATCGTCGGCGTGGCACTGGGGCTTTTGGTGGCTGTTGCTTCTGGCGTTGGTTCCGTGGTGGGCGTATCGGTGGGGGCTGGTGTGGCCGTGTTGGTTGCCGTTGGTTCCACAGTGGCCGTCGCCGTCGGCACGGGGGTATCAGTGGGTACGGCCGTGTCCGTTGCCTGTACCGCCGCTGCCTCTGTGGGCGCAGGTGACGCCGTCGGCGTCACCTCCCCACCACAAGCTGCCAGCGCCAACAGCACAAATAAAACCATTATCAATTTTTGCACAGTGATCCTCCTGTTATTTCGACTTATTTTGCACCAACCGTTGGATTTCGTTCTCAAAGCGCGTGTCCGGCGTAAACATGAGATGCAGGCGGCGGACAACGGCCGTCCGCGCCGCCAGATAGGCCGTTAACAACTCGCGCAAATGCACGGCCGTTGCCTTCATGTCCCGATTAAAATACGCGGTTAACAAACCCTGGCGCGCCGGTTCCTCCGGTGGCAATACGGCCAACAGGGTCGGCAGGGTGAAATGCAGCAGTTCCAGATAGACCGTGAAAGGTTTGTCCCGGTCGCCGCGTAACACCTGCCGGTACACGTCCCAAAACATCACCCAAAAGCGTTCGTCAAGCTGCTCCAGTTCCGCCGCCGTCATCCGCACCAGCGGCAAAACGGCCTGGATACAAGTGGCCTGGTATTGCTCTGCCCAGCCATTGTGGTCTTTCAAAATACGAATGTCCCGATCCCAGGGACTGGGCAACAACGCCAACGTTTCGTAACGGTAATCCACTTTGGCCCCGTTGCTGTAGAGGGTGATGTGAAAGTACGGCCGTACATGCTCCGCATCAAACGACCGGGCAGGCACATAGGGCGTCACCGAACGCACAAATTCCCGCCGGCTGACCCAGGCGGCCTCTCTGGCTGCCTCATCAGCAAACACCAGGGCCACATCCAGGTCAGAGTAGGCGTCATCGCGGCGACGGCCGTAAGACCCCGCCAGAAAACAAGCCAGTATCGGCCGTTCAGCCAGCACCCGCTGTTGTAATCGTGTAATGACCCGCTCCTGTTCAAACATAGGCCGTAATCGATAATCGGTAATTGGTAATCGGAGGGGATTATACTCCGTTTCGCGTGATATAATAGGCGCGAAGTTTGATTAGAATGGCAAGAGGGCTGTTTCTTTTTCTTCTTCACCTTTATCCCTTTTGTCTCTTTGCGTCTTTGCGTCAAAATCATGGAAAGGAGAAATAAGGATGCATATTCAAATCACCGATGTACTGTTTGATACGGAAGCAGACCTTGTGATGGTTGAATTTTCCAATCCCTTTGGCGTGGGGGTAGGTGAATGGCGTGGCCAGACACCGCCTGAACGATACAGCCACCACCATGTGGAAATTGAGACCGCCGGTCGCCTTACCTGGGGCCAGGACATCGTACTCGTGCCAGATGAACATTTTGTCGTTGACTATGACTTGAACCAGTTGGTCACATTACAAGGTAAATTGGAATCAACCCAACCTGATGGTGTGGCCTATGTGCTGATTGGCACAGCGTTGGTGACGGTTAAGACTAACGGCGATCCCCTGCCTTTGGACAGTTTCGTTCGTGTTCATGCCGATAAAATTATCCTTTTTCCATATGAAGCGTAACCATAACAATTTGCTTCGCTGGGGGTTTATTGGTCTTTTACTATGCTTCTTGGCGGGCTTGATGCTGCATCCGGCTGCGATCCTGGCAAACCAGGCAGGTTCACCGGCCAATCATTGTCCCCCGCTGCCCCCCGCTACCGGGTCGGCCATTACCATCAGCAACGAAGCCTCGCTGCGCAATCAGGCGTATAATGCTGCGCCAGGCACAACCCTTCTCATCCAGCCGGGCACATACCACATGCAAGGTTTCGTCCATATCGTCAATGCCGGGATCAGCCTGCGTGGGGCAAACGGCAACCGGGCTGATGTTATCCTCGATTTTGGCGGCATGGTGGGTGGGTATTTTGGCATTTTGGTCGAAGCAGATGACGTGACCATCGCCGACCTGACCATCCAAAATGCCAACGATCACGCCGTCTCCATTCAAGGGCGTGACCGGCCTGTGCTTTATAACCTGCACATCCGCGATATTGGCGACCAGTTGGTGAAAGTGAACCCGTTTGGCAATGGCAGCGAGGACGGCTTGCTGGCCTGCTCACGGCTGGAGTACACCACCACTGCCCCCGACGAATACACCAACGGCATCAGCGCCCATGACGCCCATCGCTGGACGGTGCGGGATAACGAGTGGTACCGCATTCGCACGCCGGGTAACAGCCCTGTGCCCACTATTCTGTTCTGGTCTGCCTCTTCGGACACGATTGTGGAGCGCAATTTGCTGGTGGATTGTTACCAGGGCATTGCCTTTGGCAACGCCGGGCATGGGGAAGGCGACCATTTCGGTGGGATTGTGCGTAATAACATGATTTACGCCAGCCAGCCGCATGATGTGGTGATTGAGATGGTTCATGCTTCCGGCTGGCTGGTGGCCCATAACACGGCCGTGCTGCTTAATCCTGGTTCTGGCCTGACGTGGGGCATGGAAGCCCGTTTTAGCGATAGCCAGGGCGTGTTTGCCTATAATCTGACGAACATGGACATCTGGGGCGACCGCGACGGGGCCAACGGCACATTGACCGGCAATTTGACCAATGCCCAAAGCGGCTGGTTTGTGAATACGGCCGTAGGGGATTTGCATCTGGCGGCCACGGCCGTAGCTGCTATTGACCAGGCTCTTCCTCTGCCCCAGGTGACGGACGATTTTGATGGCGACGGCCGTCCTACCGGCCCGGCCCCCGACATCGGCGCAGACGAATACGGCGGTGCGCCGTTTGAACCAACGGACTGGATTTATCTGCCCATTATGACAAAGTAGCAAGTGGCAGGTTGTAAGTGGCAAGTAACCTGCAACCTGCCACTTGCAACCAAAAGAAACAACCTTTAAAACATGAATGACCTTATCTTTCTCCCCCACCCCCAATCCATCCACTACACCGGGCAGAAATTTAGCCTGCCCGCCACCGGGCTAATCGCGCTGCATGGGGATGAAATACCGGCGATGCTATTCACGGCCGTCTGGCTGCAAGACGCACTCTTTGAACATGCCTGCGCGGATTATGAACTGGTAGGTGGTACAAGTGTGCCCCATGACCAGATCGTCGTGCAGTTTAGCCTCATCCCCGGCAGTGTACGCCATGAACAGGGGTATGAATTGACGGTGGTAGACGGCCGTGTAGACATCATCGCCAACACAATCCCTGGCCTCTTTTACGCCGTACAAACCCTGGTCCAGCTACTAGAACAGGTGGGTAACGAGTTGCCCACCCTGCGCTGCCGCGACTGGCCGGACTTCCCGCAGCGCGGCGTGATGCTGGACATCAGCCGCAACAAAGTGCCCACCCTGGAAACGGTGCTTGACCTGGTAGATATGCTGGCAGGCTGGAAAATCAACCAGCTTCAGCTTTACACCGAACACACCTTTGCCTACCGCCGCCATCCCATCGTCTGGCAAGATGCCTCCCCCTTCACCGCCGAAGAAATCCTCACTCTGGACGCCTACTGCCACGACCGCTGTATGGAGCTTGTGCCCAACCAGAACAGCTTCGGCCATATGCACCACTGGCTCAAACATCCCGCCTACCAACACCTGGCCGAAAAAGCAGACGGGGCGCAAACGCCCTGGGGTTATTACAACCCGGAGCCGTTTTCGCTCTCGCCGGCCGTGCCCGGCAGTCTGGATCTGGTGCGCGATCTGCTGGATGAACTGCTGCCCAATTTCCGCAGCCGCCAGGTGAACGTGGGTGGTGATGAGACGTATGACGTGGGGCAGGGTTTGAGTAAGGAACTGGTGGCTGAAAAAGGCAAAGGGCGCGTTTATCTGGAACATCTGCTGAAGATTTACCGCGAAGTAAAGGCGCGCGGTCATACCATGCAGTTTTGGGGCGACATCATCATGGAACACCCAGAATTGACTCACGAACTACCGCGTGACCTGATCGCTCTGGAATGGGGGTATGAAGCCGGGCATCCGTTTGGGGAACACGGCCGTCTCTTTGCCGAATCAGGTGTCTCCTTTTACGTTTGTCCGGGTACGTCTACCTGGAATACGTTGGGTGGCCGAACCAATAACGCCATTGGCAACCTGCAAAACGCAGCGCGGCACGGCCGTACCCATGGCGCGGTGGGGTATCTCATCACCGACTGGGGCGACAACGGGCATATGCAGCCGCTGCCGGTCAGCTATCTGGGTTTTGCTGTGGGCGCGGCGCTCTCCTGGGCAGGCGAAGCCAATCGTGGGCTGGATGTGCCCGCCGTTCTCAGCCGTTTCGCCTTCCGCGACGACGCGAGGATTATGGGCCAACTGGCGTATGAGTTAGGCAATGTGTACGAAATCACCCAAATTCCCAGTTTCAACGGCACGCCTTACTTTTACGGCCTGGTGTATGACCTGGCGCAAATGGTGAACGCGGACGACCCGACCGAAACAACGGCCCGGATGCAAAATCTGGCAAAGGCAGTCACGGCCGTAGATGATCTGCTGGCCCGCCTGCCCCAAAGCGACATGCAGCGGGACGACGCCGACCTGATTGTGCAAGAATTTGCCTGGGCCGGGGCGATGATCAAACATGGCTGCCGCCGCCTTATCTGGGCCAGTGGCCAGGCGCTGGGCCAGGAAGACGATAGCCTGCGGCAAGAACTGGCGGCCGAGACGGAACATTTATCGGCAGAATTTGAACGGGTGTGGCACGGCCGTAACCGCCCCGGTGGTTTTACTGCCAGCCTAGCCCGCCTGCAAAAAATGGCGGCCGATTATGAAAGTGCCAGGCACAGGGCCTAAAACCTTAAGTGGCACACAAGTTTTTGCCCTGTGCCTGGCACTACAAATACAACAAGGACACACATGACAACCTATCACTTTCCAAAAAATTTCATCTGGGGCGCGGCCACCTCCTCTTATCAGATTGAAGGGGCCTGGCAGGCTGACGGCAAGGGCGAATCCATTTGGGACCGCTTCGCGCACACGCCGGGCAAAATTGAAGATGGTACAACCGGCGATGTGGCCTGCGACCATTATTACCGCTGGCCGGAGGATGTGGCCCTGATGCGTTCGCTCAATTTGCAGGCATACCGCTTTTCCATCTCCTGGCCGCGCATTTTGCCGGAGGGCACAGGGCGGGTGGAACAGAAGGGGCTGGATTTTTACGGCCGTCTGGTAGATGGCCTTCTGGAAGCGGGCATTACTCCCTTTGCTACCCTCTACCATTGGGATATGCCCCAGGTGTTGCAAGACAAAGGTGGCTGGCCGGAACGGTTTATGGTGGATGCGTTTGCCGAATATGCCGATGTGGTTTCCCGCTATTTGGGCGACCGGGTGAAAAACTGGATGACCCACAACGAACCCTGGGTAGCTGCTTTTCTCGGCTATCAAGTAGGCGTTCATGCACCTGGTTTGCAAGACCACGCGGCAGCGTTGCGGGCGGCGCATCATCTGTTGTTGTCTCACGGCCGTGCCGTACCCTTCATCCGCGCCAACTGCCCGAACGCCGAAGTGGGCATGGTGCTCAACACCACCCACGTCTACCCCGCCTCTGCCAGCGCCGCCGATTACCATACCGGGCGTTGGCTGGATGGCTGGATCAATCGCTGGTTTATGGATCCGCTGTACGGCCGTCACTACCCCGCCGACATGGTGGCCGCCTTCAACGATCACTTAAACGGCCTGGAGTTTGTGCAGCCCGGCGACATGGAGGCCATCGCCGTGCATACCGATTTCCTGGGTATCAACTATTACAGCCGTTCTGTCACCCGCGATGAAAAAGCTGCCGACAACCTGCCCCGCGCCATTGACCCTTCTGTCAATGAACACACCGACATCGGCTGGGAGGTTTACCCGGATGGTTTGTTTGGCCTGCTCACCCGCCTGGACAGCCATTATCGCATCCCCAAAATCTACATCACCGAAAATGGGGCCAGTTATGGGGATGGGCCGGATGCTCACGGCCGTGTACCTGACCTACGCCGCCTGGACTACTTGCGTGACCACCTGCTGGCCTGCCACCGGGCTATTGAAAGTGGGGTGCCTCTGGCCGGTTATTTTGCCTGGTCGCTCATGGACAATTTTGAGTGGGCCAAGGGATTTTCGCAGCGTTTTGGCCTGGTGTGGGTGGATTATGAAACGCAGCAGCGCATTCCCAAGAACAGTGCCCTGTGGTACCGGGATGTCATTGCGCAAAATAGCGTAACCGCCGTCTAGCAGGCGGCTAGAAGCAGCATGTTTCCCGGTGGGAAACCGCCAGGCCAGTCTGAAAGTTAGCCGGTACTGTTGGGGTATGTGTAAAAAATGGTTGCTCGTGATTGGCAGCTGTATGCTCCTTTTTTCTTGTCGTGCCGCGCCTGTGGAAATGTCCGATGCTGCACGGTCGTTGCCTACCGTAACATCAACTATTGTGCCCCCTGCCGTCCAACAGGTGATTGATGATTACACCGTGCAAATTTGGAATGATACAAGTGGCTTTCCGCAGCACTTGGCGCAATATGGGTATTACGGCACGGCCGTGATCGGCCACCCACAAAAGGAACTATTGCTCATCGAAGGAGGGCACGCATTTTACCCTTTGCCTGCTGCTGACCTGATAGGCGAAGGCGAGCCAGACGTGATGCTCCGCACCCGCAGCGGCGGTTCACATTGTTGTCATGGCGTCATCCTGGTTAATCTGGGTAGTGAGCCGGAAATTGTGTTGAAATTGTCTGGCGGTTCTGGCTCGATTGGCGGGAACTGGCTCGATCTGGAAGAGCCATTTGTGGATCTTGACCAGGATGGCGTATATGAAATTATTGGCCGAGAGAGTGTTTTTTTGAACTGCACTGTTCCCACAGCCAGAGTTGTTTTGCAGTGGCAAAACGGCCGTTACCAACACGTTGGCGCTCAATATCCACACCTGTATCAAGAAGAAATTGCTGCCCATCACACTCGTTTGCAATCCTGGTTGGCAGAGGGCAAAGAGGTTTCTTGTTGCCTCGTCGCCGAGTTGCTATTGGCCCATTATTACGCCGGTCAACCGAAACAAGCTGGGGAAGCTCTGGACAGGTATTATCTGGCGTCAGACAAGGCGGATTTCCTGGAAGAAATTGAGGCGGCGCTGGCTGATTCACAGTTGTTTTATAACCAGTAATGACCGCAAATTTTAAGGTCACGGCCGTTGACGGCCGTCTCTTCACAGATTTATAATGTCAGCAACTTTCAAACATTAACAAGCAAACCCTACCTATACCACCCCGGATGACACAGTAGATCGACTAGGAAAGTAGGCACTTTTGAAATCTCCGCTAGTGCGCCTGAATGCTTCCACATATGAAGTGAGCACAGGAAGCCAACATCTGTCAAGGGCCACCAAGAGATTCGAGTACATTGAGATGCTGAACACTTAGCCAATTCCAAATCTACTGTCCCTCACCGGGGTTTTTTTGTGCCGCTGCCCCCAATTTTCTCTTAATAAGGCCTGCATAATCTATCACCTGACGCTACAATCCACCCATGCAGAAATGGCTGGTGGTCGGCGTTGTTATCATCTTTTTCGGGCTGATCGGACTGGGGATTATTCGGCAGGAGATGGGGATGGCTGTTGGGCACACGGCCGTGCCCACCCCGGCCAGCACGTTCGCCCCTGCTCTGTTCCCTGTTCTGGCCACTGCAACCATTCCCCCTACGTTTACGCCGCCCGTCGCAAGCAACCCATTGGATGCGGCCACATCAACGCCGGTAACGGCCGTGCCCACTCCCACTGCCTCTATCCCCACGCCAGAACCAACGACGACTGCCGTCCCCCTGGCTGACTCCCTGAATGGCATCCTTATGACCAGCATCATTGTGATGCCAGAGCATGTGATCGCCAATGCGCGGGCTATTCTTGCGCAGGGTCAGGTTTACGGCCGTAACCCCCATGCCTACTCCAAAGTGGGCGACAGCACCATCCAGAATCCCCACTTTATGACCCGTTTTGACCAACCCGGCGGATATAACCTGGGGCCATATGCATATCTGCAACCGGCAGTAGATTATTTTGGGGGATCACACGGCCGTGAAGGGTTGGCGGTGCGTCAGGGCTTCCATTCCTGGACAGTCACCGACCCGCTTTGGGCGGATAAATCCATTTGCCAGGCCAACGAATCGCCCATCGCCTGCGAAATTCGGGTACACAATCCGGCCATCATCATCATCCGTTTGGGTTCCAATGATGCCGGTGTGCCGGATATGTTTGACCAGAATGTGCGACAAGTTGTGGAATTGGCGATTGCCAACGGTATCATTCCCGTTATCGGCACAAAGGCCGACCGCTTTGAAGGCAGCAACATCAACAACGAGATTTTGCGCCAGATTGCCGCCGACTATCAGATACCACTGTGGGATTTTGATGTAGCCGCGCAAATGATTCCGGGGCGTGGGCTGGATGTGGATAATGTGCATCTCACCGGCTTTTTTGCTCACGATTACGGCTCGCCTGTAACCTTTCAGCGCGGGCATGGAGTCCATAGCCTGACAGCATTGATGATGCTGCAAACTTTATTAGATGAGGTGATTTTGCCTGATGATTAGAACAAGAATGGTTCTGTTTATGATATTGATTATGGGCGGATTGGTGGCTTGTGCCACACCAACGGCCGTAGACACGGCCGTTCCCTCGCCTGTTATTGAAGCGGCAAATACCCTGAATTCGCCAACAAATACGGCCGTGCCGGAAGCAACAGACACGGCCGTGTCCACCCCCACCAGCACCCCTTCTCCACTACCTACCGACACACCATCCGCCACCCCCACCCCCACGGATACACCCACCATCACCCCCACACCATTGCCACCGCTCCATGGCCTCACCATTGCTGACATCTTGATCATGGACGAAGCTACGGCCGCCAACATGCGCCAGATTTTTGCCAACGGCCAGCAGTTTGGCCGTGATCTCCATGCCTACTCTGTTTTAGGCGACAGCACCGTGATGACGCCACACCTGCTGGCCCGCTTTGCGCGGGATGATTTGAACCTGGGTCAGTATGCCTACTTGCAGCCAACGGTTGACCATTTTCAAGGTATCTGGCGGCGATTTGGCGTAGCCACCAATTACGGTCTGCACTCCTGGTCAGTGTTTGATCCCCTATGGGCGGACAAGGATTGGTGTTTGCCCAATGAGGATTTGCTCACCTGCGAATTTCGGTTGCAAAACCCGGCCTTCCTATTGGTTCGGTTGGGGTCAAATGATGCCGGTTCGCCCAGCGGGTTTGAATACAATGTGCGTCAGGTGATTGAATATGCCATCGCCAATGGGGTGGTGCCCATCATCATCACCAAGCCTGATCGCTTTGAAGGCGACAATACCAATAATGAGATCATGCGCCAGTTGGCCGTCGATTATCAGGTTCCCGTGTGGGATTTAGACCGGGTGGCGGAGACGCTGCCGGGCAAAGGGCTGGACACCGACCAGGTGCATATGGTGGAGTACCCGGCTAATGATTTTAGCGACACGGCCGTGTTCACCAGCGGCCACGCCATGCAAGATTTATCGGGGTTGATGGTGCTACACGCCATCTTACATACGGTGCAATTGGTCGAGGATTAGCTATAATTTGCCGGTAACAATGACCGGGCGACAAGGTGACGTGGTGACAAGGTGCTATCTTGTCACCACGTCAAACATTGGAGGAGATTGGATGAAGAAACTAATCTGGGTTGTATTGGTAACGGCCGTATTCGCTGCCTGTGGTGGTAATTCTGGTGGGGGCGACCCGGCCGCCACTGTGGAAACCTATTTGCAAGCCAAAGTGGAAAGCGATGAAGCGACTATCCGCAGTCTGTTATGCTCGGAAATGGAGCAGTTTGCCGAACGGGAAATCCGCACTTTCGACAGCGTGCAAGACGTGACCATTGAAGGGATGGTCTGCACGGATGTGGGCGACGGCGAATCCGCAGCGGCTTCGGGCCGTGTCACCTGCACCGGCGTCATTAAGGCACTCTATGGCACAGAACAGACCGAATTCCAACTCACCAACTACCGCGTGGTGGAGGAAGATGGTGAGTGGAAATGGTGCGGTGAGACCCCGTGAACGGTAATCGGTGAGCGTACCGATTACTGATAACCGATTATCAACATGAAACGCCTTTTCTCTCGTGAAAACCTCATCGCCATCGCGTTATGCTTCCTCGTCATTTTGTTGATCATCGTCACCACCGACAGCGCGCCACAATGGATTTATCAGGGCTTTTGAGACGAGTAGACTTGTCAGGTTTCAAAAAACCTGACAGGTCTTGGGCATTACTCTGGTTCTTTTTAACGGCTGTCCTGTTCACCGCCTGTACAGCAACAAATCAACTACCAACGGCCGTGCCCACCCTCATCCTCGCCGCCGCCAGCACACCTACCGATACCGCCACAGCCCCTCATCCCCCCACCTCAACTCCACCGCTCACGCTCATAGCCACAGCCACTTCAATGTCGCTCAGCACCAATGCCCTCACCCCCTCACCTTCTCACCCTGTCACCCCATCACCCCATCACAACGCCCCCTTCACCCCGGCGTCTTCACCGCCCACACCCATCCCCACCCTGGTCAACGGCCTGATCCTGCAAGATTTCCTCATCATGGATGAGGCCACGCGCCAGAACGTGCGCGCCATTTACCGGCGTGGGCAGGCATTTGGCCGCAACCCACACGCCTTTTCTAAACTGGGTGACAGTGGCGCGATGATCGGGTATTACCTTACCCGCTTTGACTACCCACCACATTACACACTTGGTAGCTACACCTATTTGCAGCTCGTGATTGATTATTTCAAAGATTCATTTGAGCGGTTCGGTGTGGCGGTGGCCGTGGGCATCAGTTCCTGGCATGTGTTGGACCCGTCGCGGAATAACCCCAACTGGTGCGCCCCAGAAGAGCATATGCTCGCCTGCGAAATTCGACTGCACAACCCCAGCATCCTCTTCATTCGCCTGGGCACCAATGACGCTTCTTCGGCCGATGTCCTGGAGCGCAATTTACGGCGCATTGTGGCGTTCACCATCGAGCAAGGTGTTATCCCGATCTTAGCGACCAAAGCAGATCGATTTGAGGAGGAATACGATCAGAATAACATCGCTATTCGCCGGTTGGCGGCTGAAATGCATGTGCCACTATGGGATTTTGACCGCGTGGCTGCCACATTACCCAATCATGGTTTAATGCCCGATCAGGTACACCTCTCGCACTCGGCCCGCAACGATTACATCGAGCCAGAGACATTTACTAAAGGCTACCCAATGAATGACCTGACAGCGTTGTTTGTGCTGCAAGAAATCTTACAGGTCATCAACGAAGAGAGCATGCGTTTCCTTTATGAACGTTGATTTGCTCACCATCGGCCTGTTTGTGGGCACGGCCGTACTCTATGCCCTGTTCATTCCCGGCAAATGGCGGGGGTGGTTTTTGTTTGCCGCCAGCGTCCTGGCCATTTACTGGCTGCAAACGTTCACATCGCTCCGTTTTGCCGATTACCTGCTGCAAACAATCACCATTCTACTGACGGTGCTGACGTGGTGGGTGACGAGACCTGACAGGTCATTAAGACCTGTCAGGTCTGATGGGGTGGCCTTGCTTGTGCTGTTCGGGTTGGTGCTGCTGGTGGCTGGCAACCGCTATGTGGCGGCGGAATGGCGTTTTACTCCTTCTCGTCCACCTTCTGTTTTGTGGGTAGCCATTGGGTTAGCAGCAATTGCCGGGCTATGGGCCGTTTTGTGGCGCTGGCTGCGGCGGGTGGAGCAAGGGAAGTTATGCACGGCCGTCATCCTGCTCATCGTCCTCATTTTTGTGCTGCTGAAGACGCCGGCGCTGGCTACGGCTGTTGCCACCCTCTGGCGCTCCCTCACCGGCCAACAAATCGCCCTGGCCACCCCCTCTGATGTGACCTGGCTCGGATTCTCCTACGTCGCCTTCCGCCTCATCCACACCCTGCGCGACCGCCAAACCGGGCAATTGCCCACTCTCACCCTGCGCGAATTTACTACCTACGTCCTCTTTTTTCCCAGCTACGTCGCCGGGCCAATTGACCGCGTGGAGCGCTTTGTGGCCGACCTACGCTCTGAAGAAAAGACGTATTCCGTCATCCGTTATCCGTTATCCGACACGGCCGTCACGGATCACGGATTACGGGTTACGGATTACGGCTCCCGTTACTGGCACAGCAGCGCCCGCATCCTCACCGGCCTGTTCAAGAAATTTGTGATTGCCGATACGCTGGCGCTGGGGATGTCATTGACGGCCGTGAACGCCGAACAGGCCACCTCCACTTTCTGGCTGTGGGTGCTGCTGTATGGGTATGCGCTGCGTCTCTATTTTGATTTTGGCGGCTACACCGACATAGCCATCGGCATTGGCATCTTGTTTGGGGCGACGCTGCCGGAGAATTTCCGACGGCCGTACCTCAGCACCAACATCACCGCCTTCTGGCAGCGCTGGCATATCAGCCTCAGCGATTGGGCGCGGTTTTACATTTTAGCCCGTTGTCACGATCTTTGCTGAGAAAGAAGCTACGGCCGTCTAACACCGTTATCCTCCTCACCGCCCACCTCACCACCATGACCGTCATTGGTTTGTGGCATGGCATCACCGTCAACTTTTTCATCTGGGGATTATGGCAGGGGGCGGCGCTATTTGCCCATAAACAGTGGAGCGACCGCACCCGAAAATGGTATCGCGGCTTGAGCGAGAAGAAATGGCAAAAACGGGGGTGGACGGCCGTGACCTGGTTCCTCACCTTCAACTACGTTACCCTCGGCTGGGTCTGGTTTGCCTTGCCCACGCCGCAACTGGCCTTAGGGATGTTTGGCAAGTTGTTTGGTCTGGCAGGCTAATGGAGAATGAGATGCAGAACTGGCGGGTTATGGGCCGTATCCTGTTGAAAGCCACTTTTTTGTTTGTGGCCGTCAATTTGCTGTTTGTGGCGTTACGGACTGAAGCCGCTTTGGAGTCGCCGTTACACTTTCTCTCCCTTTACAACCGCCTCTACCCTGGTCGGGAGCGGCTGCCCTACGGTGAAAACCCCGCGCAAAGTTACAACCTCAGCCTGAACAGCCTCCCGGCGATGTTTGCCAGCCACACCCTCAGCCAGCCCAAAGCGGCCGATGAATTCCGTGTCATTGTGTTGGGCGATTCCGGTATTTGGGGCTGGTTTTTGCAAAATGACGAGACGTTAACCGGACAGTTGAACGCGATGGGGTTGGAAACAGAGGACGGCCGTCATCTTGTTTTTTACAATTTGGGCTACCCCATCATGTCCCTCAGTAAAGATTTGCTGCTGTTGGACGAGGCGATGAATTATGACCCCGACCTCATCATCTGGCCGGTCACGTTGGAATCTTTCGCGCCGGGTAAACAGCTAGACCACCCCATTTTGCAGCACAACCCGGCCCGGCTGCGCCCGCTCATTGAACGGTATGACCTGAATCTGGATGCCCACGACCCCCGTTTTGTCGAGCCAGATTTCTGGCAGCGCACCCTCGTCGGGCAGCGGCGGGCGCTGGCCGATTGGCTGCGTTTGCAGCAGGTGGGTGTGGCCTGGGCGGCTACGGGTATTGACCAGACCATCCCCACCGATATTCCGCTGCGCCAATCTGATTTTGAGGAAGATAGTAGCTGGCAAAACTTCGCCGATGAAACAGAGTTAACGGCCGTTGACCTGACATTTGACATATTGCAGGCCGGGCTGGCGCGGGCGGGGGATGTGCCCGTATTGATCATCAATGAGCCAATTTTCATCAGTGATGGCCAAAATAGCGATGTGCGTTACAACCTCTGGTATCCGCGTTGGGCGTATGACCGGTATCGGCAATTGCTGGCGCAGGAGATGGCAGGGCAACTCTACCTTGACCTGTGGGATGTGATTCCGCCCGCTGAGTTTACGGATAGTCCGGTGCATCTGACGGCGGCGGGCACGGCCGTGTTCGCTGATCAGGTGCGCGATGCCCTTCAATCAATGATCAACGAGTAGAACGATTTGGCAAATCGCCCTACAATTCAGGCGCAAAAGGAGATACAAAATGAGTGATTTAATTGTCATTACTTACGACGATGAAGAAACCGGGCGGCAGGCATTTGCCGCATTGGCAGACATGCAAAAGAGGCAAATTCTGAAGCTGGAAGATGCCGCCTTAGCCGTGAAAGACGCTAAAGGCAAAGTAAAGGTCAGACAAACATTGGAAAATCAATACACCGGCGCTACGGCCGTGTGGGGTGGTTTTTGGGGTTTGTTGATTGGTTTGCTTTTCCTCAGTCCCCTCTTTTGGGGCGTCATTGGGGCGTTGATGGGGGCTGTTTTGGGCAGAACGGCTGACCTGGGCATTGATAACAAATTCATCAAAGAAGTGGGTAATTCTCTCGACCTTGGCGGCTCAGCGTTGTTCATGCTCATTGTTCAGGTAACGCCTGACAAAGCAATAGAACAGATGCGTAAGTTTGGGGGCGACGTCTTCCAAACCTCCCTTTCCTCTGAAGACGAAGAAAAGCTCAGAGCCGCGCTTACCCATGACCAGGTAAAAGCGGCCGCGGAAGAAACGGTTGAACTGGAATAGCTGAAGTAATTGGGTAATTACACGAGCTGGTTGTTCAATTACCCCATTACTGATTTCTCTCCTTGCACCATCTCTCGCAACTTGGTCTCATTAAGTATCGGCACGCCTAGCTGTTCCGCTTTGGTCAGTTTGCTGCCTGCGCTTTCACCAGCCAGCAGATAGTTGGTATTTTTGCTAACGGAACCGGTCACTTTGCCGCCGTGCGCTTCGATGAACGCTTGGGCTTCGTCACGGCTCATGCTGGGCAATGTGCCGGTGATGACAAAGGTGAGGTCGGCGAGGGGTTGGGCAGTGGAGGGGGGTACGGCCGTCCGTGTGCTGGCAAATGGCAACCCCGCCTGCCGAAACTTCTCCAGCAGCACCCGGTTGCGTTCGTCGGCAAACCAGGCCACCACACTGGCGGCAATTTGTGGCCCTATTCCTTCAACCATCTCCAATTGCTCCTGCGTGGCGGCTGCTAACCCATCCAGACTACCAAACGCATCCAGCAGCAGCCCGGCAACCACGCCACCCACAAACGGAATGCCCAACGCCGTCAGAAAACGTTCGGCCGATTGACTTTTGCTGGCTTCAATGCCGCCAAGCAAGTTATCCACCTTCTTTTCCTGAAACCCTTCCAGCGCCAGCAATTGTTCCCGATCCAAAAAGTAGAGATCGGCCATGTCGTGGATGAGACCTTTTTCCAGCAGCAGCACGGCCGTCTTGCCACCAAATGTGCCAATATCCATTGCCCCCCGGCTGACAAAGTATTCCACGCGGCGCACCAGTTGTTCCGGGCAGGCCGGGTTATCACAATAAATTGCCACTTCGCCTTCTATGCGTTTCACAGGTTGCTCACAGAAAGGGCAAACGGTGGGCGGGGTAATCACCTGTTCTGTGCCGTCACGCCGCTCAATGACCGGGCCAATGACGTAGGGAATAACATCTCCGGCCCGTTTTACCAGCACGGTGTCGCCGATGTGGATGTCTTTGCGGGCGATTTCGTCGTAGTTGTGCAGGGTGGCGTTGCGCACCACCACCCCGCCAATTTCCACCGGCTCTAAGACGGCGTTGGGGGCTAATACGCCGGTACGCCCCACATTCACCTGCACGGCCAGTAGCCGGGTGGTTTTCTCTTGGGCGGGGAATTTCATGGCAATGGCCCCCCGCGGGTCTTTGCCCACAAAACCGAGGCTGTCCGCCAGGGGGCGGTTGTTAATTTTGACAA
This sequence comes from uncultured Ardenticatenaceae bacterium, assembly GCA_964467705.1. Taxonomy (GTDB): domain Bacteria; phylum Chloroflexota; class Anaerolineae; order Promineifilales; family Promineifilaceae; genus CAADGU01. The sequence continues at coordinate 37,811 of CAYXUZ010000009.1, forward strand.
CGATGCCGTCCACTTCGTAGTTGATCTGGTTGCGGCGCGGAATCCAGGCTTCGTAGGCGGCGGCAACGGCCGTTAGATCGGCACAATACGCACTATCCCCGGACACGGGAAAGCCCAACTGTCGCAGATAATCCAGCCGCTGCCATTGTGTTTCGGGCACGGCCGTGCCCTCCCAGGCGATGAGGTCATAACAGTAAATGGTAAGGGGGCGCACGGCCGTGATCTTGGGGTCTAACTGGCGCAGCGAGCCGGAAGCCGCATTGCGTGGATTCATGTACAGCGGTTCCCCGGCCGCCAGCCGCGCCGCATTAAACGCCTCAAACTTATCCAACGGGAAGAACACCTCGCCACGTACCACCAGATAAGGCGGAGCGACCAATCCGCTGTCCGGTGTTACTGGGATTTTTTGGGGGATCGCTTTGAGTGTGCGCAAATTTTGGGTGACATCCTCGCCAATTTCGCCATTACCCCGTGTCGCGCCCTGGGTGAAACGGCCGTCTACATACGTCAACACCACCGTCAGCCCGTCCAGCTTTGGTTCAGCCACATAAGCAAGCGGCATGGTCGGGTCAGGCAAATACCGCTCAATCCGCTGACGCCAGGCGAACAAATCTTCCACATTAAAAGCATTAGCCAGGCTGAGAATGGGCGCGGGATGGGCCACTTTGGCAAACGCATCCAGCGGCTCCGCCCCGGCCCGCTGCGTAGGCGAATCAGGTGTTACCCATTCCGGGTGAGCCGCTTCCAATGCCAACAGTTCGTGGTACAAAGCGTCATATTCGGCATCACTGATGACCGGCGCATCCAGCACATGGTAACGATAGAGGTGGTAATTGACCTGATCACGTAAAAAGACAAGCCGATCTTGATCGTCCATCGTTCAATCGTTCACTTTTTAAGAAATCGGGTTGAGGTGAAACCCGGTTTCTGGCTAACAAACGTCGCTACTCGCGTTCGCGGAGGTGGGGAAAGAGTAATACTTCACGAATGGTAGGATTATCGGTGAAAAGCATCGCCATCCGGTCTATGCCTACGCCAAATCCGCCGTTGGGCGGCATCCCATAACGCATCGCCCGCAAATAATCTTCGTCAATGGGATTGCGCTCTTCATCGTCTTTGGTATAGAGCGTTTGCAACATCTCAAAACGCGCCTGCTGGTCCTGTGGGTCATTGAGTTCCGTAAAAGCGTTACCCATCTCCATACCGGCAATGAAAAATTCAAAACGTTCCACATGCAGCGGATCGCCGGGAATGCCTTTGGCCAGCGGCGAAATCTCGCGGGGATAGGTGGTAATGATGGTGGGTTGGATCAATTTTCGCTCTGCAAAATCACCAAAAAGACCTTCGACTAATTTACCCCAACCAACACCCTCCGGAGCATGTCCACCAATCTCTCGAATAGCTTGCCGCAGGCTGGCAACATCCAGGTATTCCATGTAATCAATTTCGGCGAATTGTTTGATTGCGTCTCGCATAGTCATGCGGGGCCAATGTCCACCGACTTTAATAGTCTGTCCCTGGTAGGTGATGGTATCGTTGCCGGTAACGGCCTGGGCTACATGCTGGATCATGCGCTCGGTGAAATCCATCACATCGTGGTAATCCCAGTAGGCCGCATAAAATTCCAGCATGGTAAATTCGGGGTTGTTTTTGAAACTAACGCCTTCGTTGCGAAAGTCACGGCCGATCTCATAGACGCGCTCAATGCCGCCGACCAGGAGCCGTTTCAGGTATAATTCAAAGGAGATGCGCAGGTAGAGTTCTTGTTTAAGCTGGTTGTGGTGGGTGGTAAACGGCCGTGCTGCTGCCCCCCCGTACAATGGCTGCAAAATGGGCGTTTCCACTTCCAGGAAGTCGTTGTCATCCATAAATTGGCGCAAGGCGGTAATGATTCTGGCGCGGGTGCGGAAAACCTGGCGCACTTCCGGGTTGGTGGCCAGATCGGCATAACGCTGGCGATACCGCTCTTCCACGTTAGAAAATTCGCTGTGGCGCACAATGTCGCCGTCTACTTCTTCTTCCTTTACCACCGGCAGCGGGCTGATCGCTTTGCTGAGTAGCTTCCATTCCGTGACGCGCAGGCTCACTTCGCCGGCTTTGGTGCGGAACATGATGCCGGTGGCCTGCACAAAGTCACCCAGATCGAGTAACTTGCGAAAGATGCGGTGGGGTTCTTCGCCGACTTCTTCCAGGCGCACAAAGAGTTGCAAACGGCCGTATCCATCTTCAATATGTGCGAACACCGTCTTGCCCATGTCCCGGAAGCTGACGAGTCGGCCACAAACGGTAACGGCCGTCTCCGCCGTTTCATCTGCTTCAAATGCCGTTTTAGCGTGGGTGGTGGTGTGGGTGCGTTCTACGCGCAGTGGGTACGGTTCGACACCTGCTTCCTGAAGACGCTCCAGTTTTGCCAGGCGTTGTTCTTCTAAATGGGTTGGTTGCCAGCTCATGTTCTACCTTTTCAAAAAAAAGCCCGTGTGATTCACGGGCGGTGGTAAGGGTGGGGGTACGGCCGTCAGGCCAGTTTATTTTGCACGAATGACACCAATTGCCCGAAAGATTTCTCCACTTTCACGCTCGCGCGTCTTCGTAAGCCTTCGTGTCGTTCGTGGATTACTCGATATTCACGACCCGGAATTCTAACACGCCATTTGGCGCATTGACGCGCACGGTATCGCCCCGCTTAGCGCCCAATAACGCCTTGCCTAGCGGGCTTTCGTTGGAAATTCGCCCCTCTTCTGGATTGGCTTCAGCAGCACCCACCAGATGGTACTTTTCTTCGTCATCAAAGCCTTCTTCAGAAATGGTAACCCAACTACCGATGCGCACCACATCATTTTTGCCGTTGTCTTTAATCAACTGGTAATTCTTAAGAATTTCTTCCAATTCCTGGATGCGCCCTTCCACAAAAGCCTGTTCATTACGGGCTGCTTCCAGACCGGCATTTTCTACAAAGTCATCATCCTGGCCATCTTCAAATGCTGCTTGCAAACGGTCAGCTACTTCTTCCCGTTTCACCGTTTTCAGGAAGTCCAGTTCTTTCGTTAGTTTCTCTACGCCTTCTTGGGTGAGTAGATGAGGTTTCAAAGTTGTCATTTTCCAGCCTTATTAAGGGAAATACCGCTGCTGCCAGCGGTACGCCTCCTTTGTGTTTGAAGTTAGGGGCGGGATTATAGCAAATTCGGTTGCAATGTCCAGTTTGTTTCAATAAACTTCCAGCTTTGCACAAGAGGGGGAGATGGGAGATTTTCAATCTCTAATCTCAGGTTTTGTTAAGAGAGATTTCATGACCAAAAGACAATTAGGCATTTTATTTGTGACATTGGGGGTCACGGCCGTACTTGCCCTATTTGCCCTCGATTTTTTACGCGCTGGGCAGTATCAGGGCATTGGCCCAGCACAAAAGCAGGCAATGTTCGCGGCGGGTCTGGCCGTGCTGGTGGGGTTGACGCTTCTGCCACTGGGGGACCGCCCCGCATGAGTGAAGGAGTGCAGGTAACAAGTGGCAAGTGGCAGGTAGCAGGTGGATGGCTGGAGAGGGTGGTAACGGCCGTCGCCTGGGTACTCATTGGGTTGGCGCTACTGGCGTTTGTGGGCTATCTGGTGGTGTACACCATTTATGCGGTGGAGCTTTTCCGTTTTCCGTTTGATTATGACCAGGGGGAGGGGTTTGAATTGATGGATACGGTGTTGTTCAGCCAGGGAGAGTGGCCCTACCGGGACAATGATCAATATCCCTTTTACTCCTCCAACTACCCACCGCTCTTTCATGTGGTGGTAGCGCCGCTCGTGTGGATTTTTGGGCCACAATACTGGACGGGGCGGCTGGTTTCTTTTTTAGGAACATTGGTCACGGCCGTCGCCATTGGCTATGGCGTGCAAAGGCAAATCCGGCGTTGGTGGCTGGCCGTGTTGGTGGGGCTGGCTTTTCTGGCCTCCAACTACGTTTATCATGTGGGGCCACTGTTCCGGCAGCATATGTTTATGGTCATGTTAGAGACGCTGGCCGTGGTGTGGCTGACGATGACCATTGATAAGGAGGAGCGGGACGGCCGTAGCTACCCTAAACGACTGCTCATCGTCATGCTGCTGCTGCTGGCGGCCGGCTATACCAAACAACTGGCTTACGCCACCGTCATCGCCGTCTTCATCTTTCTTTTTATCCGCCACCCCAAACGGGCCATTCTGTGGGCCATCCCCTTTGCTGCCGTTACCGGCCTCATCTTTCTCTGGATTAACTTGGCTACGAATGGTTACTGGTTTTTGAATACCGTGACGGCCAACATCAACCCGTTTGTGCCGGGGCAGGCGCAGGGGCTGTACCGGCAATGGTTCAATTTGCATACCTTGTTGGTGGTCACGGCCGTACTCTATGCCATCTACCAGCTTTATTTTGAACGGTTATCGGCCTACACTATCTGGTTTATGGTGGTGGCTGTGAACAGCGTTACCGCCGGGAAGTGGGGCGCGGGTGAATCCTATTTCGCCACTGCCATCGCTGCCAGTTGTATCCTGACGGGGTTGGCTTACGGCCGTGTCCTCAACCATTTGCAAATGGTCAACGGTCAACGGTTAATGGTCAATGGTCAATGGCGGCGGTGGTTATATCCGGTGGCGCTTTTGATTGTGCCGGCGTTGTTTTTGTGGCAGGCGGAGCGCCTGTTTCATATGCCCACGCATACGCCCGCGCTGGCGGCGGTGGCCCAGGTATTGGGGAAACCAACCGAGGTGTGGATTGCGCCGCAAACCTCCTGCTCCGCGCCGCGCCCGCCGGAGTCCATTCCCTACGTGGATGCGGCCGGCGTCTCCCTGTTGGGACGGCCACCCAATGCTACCGATACGGCCGCCGGGAAGGCGATTGCTGCCGCCATTGCCCAGGGAGACACAGCCGCGTTTGCCGAAGACGCCGGTTTCAATTTCTACATTGGTCGGGATGTGATTACCAATCCCACGCAACTGCTCAATCTGTATAATAATAATCATGTTGACCTGACGGAGATGCTGGCGATGTTGGACGAGCAGGTGTTTGACACGGTGGTACTAAGAGCGCAGTTTTATCCCCCGCCGATTTTGGATATGATTGGGCAGCGGTATGAAACGCAAGAATTGATCCAGATGAATGGTTTTGTTTATTGCATTATGCGGCCACGGGAATGATCCGCGAAGGAACGCAAAGAAGCGAAGTTATTCGGAAATAGCGGTCACTGATTGCCGATTACCAACATGTTAACCGAAGTAGCCTGCCCCAACTGTTTACACCCCATTGACATTCGGCAGCACGGCCGTCACATCACCTGTGATGCCTGCCGTAGCCAATATGTGCTGGATGGGCACATCTGCCCTAGCTGTAACGCCTATCACCCGCAGGAACAAGGGTTCTGTGGTGAATGTGGCACACCTCTTACCCGCACTTGTGAAAAGTGTCGTACTTCAAACTGGGCCGGAGATGAATACTGCAAACAGTGTGGCACGGCTATGGACATATTGCAGTTGCTAAAGAAGAGTTATGCGCAAACAACCGCAGACCGCTTGCAAGAACAGATGGCCTGGTCGAAAGAGATCAAAGCACAGGAAGAGGCTGATTCCAAACGGCGTATGGCTCGCTTAATGGCTGAGGAACAGTCGCGGCTGGAAGATTTGGCCCGCCGCCGTGCTGCTGTTCGCCGCCAAGATCGACAGCTTTTTTTGTTTGTGGCCTTGTTCGCGCTGGTTATCCTCAGCATTGTTGCGGTTGCCATGTGGTTGTTTTGAGTGGGGCCAGACCATGAGTGAGTCGTTACAGCAGGATACTCTACCTGTGCAGGGTGGATTGCGGCGGCTGCCGCGCAATGTATGGATACTCACGGCCGTTTCCTTCCTCACCGACCTCTCCACCGAAATGATCGTCCATTTGCTGCCGCTGTTCCTGGCCAACGTGTTGGGAGCACGCACCCTGACCATTGGTCTGATTGAAGGGGTGGCGGAAACAACCAGCAGCCTGGTCAAGCTGCTCTCTGGGCGCTATTCGGATCGGCTGGGGCAGCGAAAGTGGCTGACGGTGGCCGGGTATGGCCTTTCTACTGTCACAAAACCATTTCTGGCACTGGCGAATAACTGGACGGCCGTACTCGCCGTTCGTTTTGTAGAGCGCACTGGCAAAGGCATCCGCACCGCCCCGCGTGATGCGCTCATCGCCGACAGTATAGATGCAAAACAGCGCGGTCTGGCCTTTGGCCTGCACCGCGCCGGAGATACGGCCGGGGCTGTACTTGGCCTGCTGGTCGCCATTCTAGTTATCTGGCAGCTACAGGGCACAGCCGCAACCTTAACACGTACAACCTTTAATACCCTGGTCTGGATAAGTGTGATACCCGCATCGTTGGCTGTTCTTCTGCTCATTGCGGGTGTTTGGGAAGTGACCAGCCAGACGGCCAAAACAGAATCTTCTCGGATAAGTTGGCAGGCGTTGGGACGGCCGTTTCACCGCTTCCTGTTCATCATGCTCATTTTTACTTTGGGCAACTCCGCCGACGCTTTTCTCATCCTGCGCGCCCAGGCCGCCGGGCTGGCGCTGCTGCCCATCCTGGGGCTGCTGCTGCTGTTTAATCTGGTCTATACTATCGTTTCCGGCCCCATTGGCTCGCTTTCGGATCGGTGGGGGCGGCGGTGGGTGCTGCTGGCGGGCTGGCTGCTGTATGCGGCCGTTTATCTGGGCTTTGCCCTGGCGCGACAAAGCTGGCATCTGCTGATTCTCTTTGCCGCCTATGGCGTGTATTATGGCTTCGCCGACGGCATTGCCAAAGCGTTTGTGGCCGATTTGGTGCAACGCGACCAACGGGGCACGGCCTATGGCTGGTTCAACGGTACCATTGGGTTAGCCGCCTTGCCCGCCAGCCTTCTTGCCGGGTTGTTGTGGCAGGGAGTGGGCAGTTGGTCGGGCTTGGGCATGGCTGCGCCGTTTTTATTTGGCGGCGCGCTGGCACTGGTAGCGGCGGTTTTGTTGTGGCGATGGCTGCCGGAGGAGCAAAAGGGAGATTAGGAGATTTAATCTCTCAATCTCATTCCACAAGGAGGAAATGATGAAGCTGAAGATAGCGTTTGCAGCCGAGGACAAGTTGGGCGAAGGGCCGGTATGGTCGGTGAGTGAGCAGGCGTTGTATTGGGTGGATATTGAACGGCCGTGCCTGCAACGCTGGCATCCTGAAACAGGCACATACATCGCCTGGACCATGCCTTCCCAAATTGGCAGCTTTGCTTTGCGGCAGCGGGGCGGCGCGGTGGTAGCGCTGCGTGATGGGTTGTATACCTTTGACCTGGAAAGCGGCCATTTGACCAACATCTGCCGCCCGGAACCGGAGCGGGGCACCCGTTTTAATGATGGCAAGTGTGACCGGTACGGCCGTTTCTGGGCGGGCACCATGGATTTAAAATATGCCACCCCAGTGGGGGCATTGTATCGGCTGGATGGGGACGGCCGTTGCCAGTTGATGCGCCCCCATGTTACCTGCTCCAACGGACTGGGCTGGTCGCCGGATAACCGCACCATGTATTACACCGACACCCCCACCTGCCACATTTTTGCCTACGATTTTGACGGGGAATCCGGCCAGATTAGCAACGAACGCATCTTTGCTCAGGACGCCGAAGGCTACCCAGACGGTCTGACGGTAGACGCTGCCGGTTACATCTGGAGCGCCAAATGGGATGGCTGGAAAATTGTGCGCTACGCATCCAATGGCGCCATTGACCGCGAAATCCCGCTGCCGGTGCAACGGCCGACAAGCTGCACCTTTGGCGGCCCCACGCTCAACCAACTTTACATCACCAGCGCCAGCATCGGCCTCTCCGCCGCCGAACGCGCTGAACAACCGCTGGCGGGCAGCCTGTTCGTTCTGGAAACAGATATAATTGGTCTACCCGATGCCTTGTACGCTGAATAGGAGGTGTCTAACATCGCCAAACAAGTAGCGTCAGCCAAGCGAACAAAACTTCGCTATTTTCTCGTCGCATTTATAATCATTCCCACTATATTGGTGTCTTTTGCAGGCAGGTTCTTAATTGTTGAAGAAGAGGCTGTTCATGCTGAAGCTATTGTAGTTATCGGGGGCGATCACAAACCTCAACGATTACAACAGGCTGCCAAGTTATACGAAATCGGGCTAGCGCCTATCGTGATAATAAGTGCAGGCACGATGGTCTTAGAAGGTACAGAATCTTTGCCCGAAGCAGAAGTCATGCGGCGACAAGCAATAGCTTTGGGAGTCCCTGATGATGTTCTGATTATCGAGAATCGATCCTACTCAACTTATGAGAACGCACGATTCACGAAACAATTGCTTGAAAATCGGGGGATAAAATCTATTATCCTCGTAACATCAGCCTATCATAGTCGTCGTGCAAGACACATCTTTCACGAGGTACTGGGGATGGAATCTGATATTACCGTACAATCAGCGCCACCAATTAACCCGCCATTATTGTGGATGTTTTATGCCGATGAAAGACAGGTCGTGCAGTATGAATACCGTAATTGGTTACTTTATTGGGTAGATGTCCTAACTGATGAGTAAACTACAAAGAGTTGAAGCTCTTTGATTCTATCTCAAGTAAGAAGGTGAGCGGGATGTGTACCCGCTGCTGCCAGGCTTGTTCGGAGTGGTTAGCGCCAGGGAATTTGTGCGTGACCCAATCCTCACCCTGAGTGTAACCAGCAGCGGCGACGAGAGCATCCGCCTGCTGCTGAAATGGCTCGTATTGGGCGTCGAGTTCCTCCGTTCCAAAATCAAAGTAGAGGCGATGACGGCCAGACGCCGGTAAGAGTTTGAGCAACTCCGGCAGCACGCCATCTACTGCCGGCCAGTGTGTGGAGACACAGCCTGCCCCCGCAAACTGATCGGGATATTCGCACAAAGCGTAGAGCGAAATCAGCCCACCCATGCTGGAACCCATGATGAAGGTGTGTTCCCGTTCTGGTCTTGTGGCGTAAGTCTGGTCTATAAACGGTTTCACCTCTGTCACCAAAAAACGCAGGTAAGCGTCTGAATCGGGTGCGCCGGGTAAAAAAGCGGGGTCTATGGTGGCTAATGCTCGTTGACCGGCGGGGGTGGCAAACGGCCGTTGCGGCAAATACTCCTGCCAGCGCCGTTCACCCGCATTCCAAATGCCGACGATGATGGTTGGCGGCGCAACCAGATCAGTGATCAGACGAGATAACGCCTCGGCCACTCCCCAGGTAACACCGCCATACGCCAGCGCCGGGTCAAACAAATTTTGCCCATCATGCATGTAAAGAACGCGGCACGGCCGTGCCCCATCATAGCCAGGCGGCAACCACACATCCATGGGTCGTGCCGGTACATGGCGGGAAGGGAAAGTGGCATAGTGAATGAGTTGTCCAGGCAGCATATGGTTTTTTAGCGTCGCCGCCAGATCGCTACCCCTACGAGCAGCAAACCTAACCCCAGACCCATGCCCAGGAACCAATAAGAAGCCTGATCCGCCGGGATGACGCCAGCAACGGCCGTTTCCTCCACAACAAATGGCGTCATGGTTGGCGGTGGCAGGGCGGCCACTTCGGTGGCGGCGGTGGTGGACGTGGGCGGCACGGCCGTCGCTGTTTCAGTCGGTGTTGCTGTGGGGGTGTCGGTGGGCACGGCCGTTGGTGAAGGTGTGCGGGTAGGTCGCGGTGTATTGGTCGGTCTGGGCGTCCGCGTTTCGGTCGGCGCTGCTTCGGTGGAAGTGGTAGCCGAAGTGCCCGCGCCGGTCGTCGTGGTCACGGCCGTGACCGTCCCTGTTATGGTGGACACGGCCGTCACCGTGCCCCCTGGTGTGCCCGATGCACCTGGCGTGGCCGTAGTATCTGGTGCGGCGGCAGCAGGCGGCGGGGAGGTGGGGATGCTATCCGGGGCTACGCCCGCTTCCACCAGGAAAACTGGCGGCCCACCCAACAAACATTCGCCATTGTGGCAGCGTTGGCCTTCCAGCCGCACATTGTAAAAGCCGCCGCTGGGCGTGACGGCCGTTTCCACACCGGTAATGGGGTCAACCAACACCCCGGACGCAGCCAACGCCGGCACGCGCAAATCCACCGGCGCGGTGGTGCGCGCCCACATCACCCGCGTCACCCCTTGTGGCCGGGTGAAGCTAAAGAGGTAATGGGTATTGCTTTGCTCGCGGCGAATGGGATATTGGAAGCCGGACAGGTATTGGATGGTGTGTTTGTAGGCGTAGAAGGCGGGGCGCTTGCTGAAGTCATACGGCCGTATCAACCCCCAACTTTCATCCCCCGGATTCATATTGATGTCCACCAATTTATAAAGACCAATGTGGCTGGCCCCGGCATAAAAACCAAGCGCATACGCCTGCGGGATATACCACGCTTGCTGTTCCAAATCGAGATGGAACGCCTGAACCTGCACCGGCCATTCCGGGTCCATGCTGGGGCGAGCGTTGGTCTCATTGATCCATACCGCTTTCATCGGGCTGATGCCCAACTGCTGCTGCGCGGCAAACGCATTACCCACAATGCCGGGAATCGTCTCTGGGCGGAAATAAATGTGAAAGGTCAGCGCGTCGAAGAAATAGTTGTTTTGGGCCGCTTCCGGGTCATTGACCACCACCTGCAAAAAGCGGCGCAGGTAGCCCGTATCATGCCAATGGGTCATGCCGCCAATGTGGATTTTGGCCTGCGGGTCGGCCTGTTTCATCACCTGGTACGTCACTTTGACCAGCCGGTAGTAATCTTCAATTGACCCCGCAAATTCGTGGCCGTACACATTCGGGGCAATGTCTGGCTCATTCCATACAATCCAGTTATGCACCCCCAACGGCCCATAATACTGCGCCACACGGCGCACATAGTTGGCCCACAAATTGCCGGGGTCGTCAATTGGTAAATAAAGGCCACGCGGTACACCGGAGGCAAATTCACCGTCTGTGGCCCATTGTGGCGTATTTTTGAGCAGACCTAACACCTGCCGATTATGCGCCCGCGCTTCGGCCAGCCACTCTTCATGCACGTGCAAGGTATTCCAATCGTTAGGGCCGGTGGGCTGGATTTCATTCCAGTAAAAGAGGATGCGTTCAAAACCAACGCCTAATTCAGCGGCTTCGGCCGGCGCCCAAAAGGATTCAATGGCGCCAAAACGAGGGTCGAGCGCCCCTTGTTGGGGGGGCATGTAGGCGACGGCGGGGGAAGGGGTTACGGCCGTGACTCCCTGTACCAACCCCACTACTGTCAATAACAATAAACCAATCCGCCAGGAGCGCCCGGCGCCGCGCAAGCGCGCTAAATCTATTTTCAAGATAACATCCTCCAATCTCTAATCTCTTAAGTTGGCAAATCAGGTGAACCTCTTTACAATGCCCACCTGCGGTTGCAAACGCGGGCGATTATACCCAACGTTTTGGCAAGGCCCTAAGAGTTTTGGAAAACCCTTAGGGTCTGCATAAGAATCATGCCCACACTGACCCGATGGTACATCAAATCCGCTCTGGCTTACCTGGCTGCTGCCTTGCTGTTGGCGCTGTTGCTGGCATTGCCCAGTTCTATCAACCTGCCCCTCTTTGTGCGTTTCATGAACCCGGTTTACTTCCATTTATTTCTGGTTGGTTGGGTCACGCAAATGATCTTTGGCGTCATCTACTGGATGTTTCCCATTATCACCCGCGCCCAACCTCGTGGTAATGAACAATTGGGGTGGACCAGCTTCATCTGCCTAAATGTGGGTCTGCTGCTGCGGGTCATTGGTGAACCATTGGTGGCTGTGCATCCCGAAACCGGTTGGCGGTGGTTATTGGTTGTTTCCGCACTGCTGCAATGGTTGGGCATTGTGTTGTTCGTTTTCCTGGCCTGGCCACGTGTGAAAGAAAAATATCGCGGAGGGTGAGATGCCACGCCTGAGCCAATGGATTATTCGTGCTGCGCTGCTTTACCTGTTCTTGGGCATTACCATTGGCGCACTGCTGCTGGCGCACAAAGGGGTTCCCTTCTACCCCCTGTTGTGGGCCTGGCTGCCCGCGCACATTGAATTTCTGTTGATGGGCTGGATTGTACAGTTGACGTTGGGGGTGGCTTTTTGGATATTGCCGCGCTATTGGCAGCAACCACGCCGGCCGAATGAACGGTATGCACAAATCGCCTTTGTGTTGTTGAATGTGGGTATCTGGTTGGTGGTGGCGGGCACAACATTTCGCGCCGGGGCGTGGGCGCTGTTTGCCGGGCGGCTGGCGGAAATGGCAGCCGTTTTGTTTTTTGCGGCTCATGCCTGGGGGCGGGCTGTTTCCAGAGAGGGGGCGTAGCGTTGGTGGCGAGCAACGGCCGTAGCCCCACACCGGCATCCCCAGTCTATTCAACTTTAACCACCAGACACGGTATAATCCGCCACATTCTTCTTTACTACATTCCAGATCAGGAGAACTTATGAAACGAATTCCGCTACTCTTGTTCCCTCTCGGCATGGCTTTGTTATTTGCCGGCGCCCTGTTTATGACCCTCACGCCCCGGTCACAGGTCGCGCAGGCGCTGCCGGACAATCACCCCCCATTGCCGGGCACTCGTGCAGGCACGGCGCTTGTCCCCAGCACCCTGGCCGACTTTTTTGCCCCTGGCACCCAGCCCGGCCATGTCACCGACACCATTACCGCCCCTTTCATCTGTTCCCACTGCCATAGTAATTACAGCGAGAAAGTGCCGCAACCGGCAGAATATGAACCCTGGACGGGCTGGCAAGGCAGCATGATGGCCCAGGCCGGCCGTGACCCTGTGTTTTATGCAGCGCTGGATATTGCCATGGCCGACGCCCAGTTCAGCGGCGAGTTTTGTCTGCGCTGTCACCTGCCCCGCGCCTGGCTGGAAGGGCGCATTGTCAGCGGCACACTGGCCGTTGATCCCAATGAGATTGATTATGACCTGGAAGGAGTGCAATGTGAGGTGTGCCACCGCCTGTCTGATTCCACACCCGATGAGACTAATGATCCGCGTGATCTGTATGTGCTGACAGCTACCATCACCACCACGATTCCAATCAGTGACGGCAACGCGACAATGGTGTTTGACCCGGAAGATTACCGACGCGGCCCGTTTGACGTGGTAGGCGACATCGGTTTCAATCCGCACGAAATCAATGGAGCGGAGACGATTCAGTCACTTTACCATCAGGAATCGGCCTTTTGTGGTACATGCCATGACATTAGCAATCCGCTGCTGAGTTGGAATGAAATTAGCCAGACGTATGCGCTGAATCCGTTGGGGCAGCCCTTCACGGACACGAGCCAGATGTTCCCCATTGAGCGCACATTTAGCGAATGGCGGTTGAGCCAGTACAACACGCCGCAGGGGGTATACGCGCCGGAATTTGGCGGCAACAAGGAGTATGTGGCTACCTGCCAGGATTGCCATATGCGGGATGTGACGGGGGTAGGTGGCAGCTATTTTGGCGACCCGAACGGGATGCCAGTGCGTAACGATATGCCCTTGCACGATTTGACCGGGGCGAATACGTGGGTGCCGCAAATTATTCCGCTGCATCCCGTTTTTAGCGCCACGTTCCAGGCAGAACCGGCGCGGGTGGAGGCGTTGAACCTGGGTGTTGAACGTGCCCGGTATATGCTGCAAAACGCGGCTGTGGTCACGGCCGTACATGCCACCGATACCAACGAATTAACCGTGCGCATCACCAACAACTCCGGCCACAAATTACCGACGGGTTATGTGGAAGGTCGCCGCATGTGGTTGCAAGTGGAGGGGTATGATGCAGAAGGCAATCTGGTGTACAACTCCGGCGCTTATGACCCGGCAACCGGGGAATTGACGCTCGATGCTGATATTCAGGTGTATGAATCCAAACATGGGTTGACGCCCGATCTGGCGGCGCAGTTGGGTCTGCCGTCGGGAGAATCTTTCCACTTTGCCCTGAACAATATCATTGTGAAGGACAACCGCATCCCGCCGCGCGGTTTTGAATATGACGCATTTTTGGCTGTGGGGGCGGAACCACGCGCCAATGGGCAGGCTGACCCGACACGATATGCGGATGGGCAGTATTGGGATGAGGTAGTGTATGTGCTGCCGGAGGGAGTGGTCTACGGCCGTGTACGCCTGCTCTACCAGACCTCTTCCAAAGAATACATCGAGTTTCTGCGCGACAATAACCCAAACGTGGGCGACCCCAACAACAACGGCCAGATTTTGTACGAATTGTGGGAAGCGACGGGGCGTAGTACGCCGGAAGTAATGGCCGCCATCTGCTTTGGCCAGGGGTGCTCTACAGTCTATTTACCGACAGTGATACGTCTTCCGTAGTTCGTGTCCCGTGACCTGTGAAGTGCGATCGGGCTTCACAGGTCTTCTTTTTGCCACCGCATCAGGCAATGTGCAGCACGGATTTTTTTGTTCTCTTATTCACACGCTCAATCCGGCGCCAACTGCTGTTATCATTCAGGATAAGCCAGCGCCGCTCTTCCATCCGGTAAAACCAATCCTTGTCTTCCTGGTAGTGAACCTGAATATCTCTAGATTCCCAGATATTCAGAATTTCATTGCTATGGGAGCGAATTTCATCAAAATCGGTTGTGGCTGGTTGTCCCATTTCGCTGTACTGCTCGTTCAACTCCAATAAAAGCGTGTTGATCGGCGGCGGCAGGTGTACCACATTTAGCCCCACGGCGCGGGCTTCTTCAAACAGGATGGGGTAACTGTGTGAGGGGTATTTTGAGTTTAAGGTGTTGGCAATTTGTTCGGCCGTAGCCGCATCCTTCACATGGTAAGCCAATAACTCTTTGCAGAGCATAAGGGAAAGGGATTCGGCGCGGTCTACCGCCCCAATTACCAGTGGATGCACATGCTGAAACAAGGCTTTATACGGATTGTCCTTCTCGTCTGATTGTTCGGCCTGCCAAAGCCGAATGACGCGGGTTAGCTCATCCAGACTGACACTCACGCGGTTATTGTGGCGGTCTACCGGGGAAAGGTCATGGGTTAAAGAGGTGTCTACGGCCGTCAGGTAAGCCAACGGCCCCATGAGAATCTCATTCGCCCCTAAGGCAATCATAGTAGCGGCAGAGGCACACTGTAAGGGCACCAACGCCACCAGGCGCTGGCAGTATTGGCGCAGCAAATTGACCAACCGCAGCGACGCCTGCCCGTTGCCCCCATTGGACTTGATGAACAGGTAAATTGTCTCTTGATGGCCGATTTTTTCCAGTATCTCGTGCAGCGCCACCACATCATTATGGCAGACAGAGCCTTTAGGATTGTTCCAATAGGCGATAAAGGGGCCTCCTAGGAGTGAGGCAATTTCGGCTACGAGCATTTGTGTCTTGTTGAATAAGACCGGGGGTTGTTTTATCTGGCGAGGTTCTGCATCTGGTTGTTCCATTGTTGCTCCTTATCAGGCTTTATAAGCCATTTCCTCGCCAAAGTCGAGCAAGGCTTTGACACGGCCGTCGTCCGGCGCTTCGGCATAGACACGCAAGACAGGTTCAGTGCCAGACGGCCGTATCAACAGCCAGCTTCCATCGCTCAAATAATACTTCACCCCATCCACCGTTTGTACATCATTCACCGCTACCCCGGCAATCTCGCGGGGGGCTGCATTGAGCAAGAAGGCGACCATCTGCTTCTTTTCCACCGGCCGCGTCAGCTTCATATCTGTGCGGGCATATTGCGCCGGGCCATAGTGCGTCAGCAACTCTTCTACCAGTTTGTGCAGTGGCATTCGTGCCGCCGCCATCACTTCCAGCAGCAGCAGCCCCAATAGCACCCCATCCCCTTCGGGAATGTGCCCCTTAATGCTCATGCCGCCCGATTCCTCGCCGCCCATCACTACCCCGTTGGCAATCATCAAATCCGCAATATGGTTGAAACCAACCGGCGTTTCCACCAGTTCCAGCCCATGTTTGGCGGCAATACGGTCAATCATGCGCGTGGTGGAGACGGTGCGCACCACCTTGCCCCGCCAGCCACGATTTTCTAGCAGATAGCGTAACACCAGAGCAAAAATGCGATGGGGATCAACAAAATTACCCTGGTTATCCACTGCGCCAATACGGTCAGCGTCACCATCCGTTGCCAGCCCTACATCCCAATGCCCGGCCTGAATGGTGGACATGAGCAACCCTAAATGGCGGGCGATTGGTTCAGGGTGGATACCGCCAAAGCCGGGGTTCATCTCGTGGCGGATGTTGTGGACATGGCTACGGCCGCGCGCCAGCACTTCACCAATCACCCCGCGCCCTGCGCCATACATGCCATCTGCTACCACGCGCAGTTCACCACTGGAGATGATGTCCAGGTCTACCAGGGTACTGAGATGTTCATAATAGGCCCAGGCAGGATCAAACTTCGTCACCCGGTCGGTACGAATGGCTTCTTGCAAATCCATCAGGTTGGGGCCTCGGGCTTCGGCCAGGGCATTTTCCAGCAGTTGCTCCACTCGTTGGTGGGCGGCAGGGCTGGCCGAACCGCCATAGCTGGCTTTGAGTTTGACGCCGTTGTAACGGGGTGGGTTGTGGCTGGCGGTGATCATCACCCCGGCGGTGGCCCGTTTGTGCAGCACGGCATAGCTGATGGCCGGGGTAGGTGTGTCGGCGCGGGCCAGCCAGGTGTCAATGCGGTTGGCAGCCATGACGCGGGCGACCTCGGCCGCGTAGCGGTCAGAGAGAAAGCGGGTATCGAAGCCAATCACCACGCTGGGGCTGCTTTCGTTTTCTTCCAGAATGTAGTCGGCGATGGCCTGGGCCACCAGCCGCAGATTGGCGAAGGTAAAGGTTTCACTGATGACGGCGCGCCAGCCGTCGGTGCCGAATTTTATGGTCATGGTTCTCCTCAATTGTGAATTATGAATTATGAATTATGAAGATAAGGTCGTTGACGTTGGTGCCTGTGGGGCCGGTGACGAGCAGGTGGGGGCCATAATCGGCCGTGTCCAGCTTTTGGAAATAGGTGAAGCTGTCGTTGTTGTTCAGGAATTGGCGGGCGTTCAGGTGGAGGACACGGCCGTTACCCACTGTCTGTCCTGTCACCACTGCCCCCGCTGCACCTGTCGTTCCGTCTTCGCCATCGGTAGCAAAGGTAGCTATGCATACATTTTCACCACCATCCAGCGCAATGGCCGCCGACAAAGCCACTTCCAGGTTACGACCGCCCACCCCGTCCCCACGCACCGTCACAGTCGTCTCACCGCCGATGATGGCACAGTGTCCGGGCGGCAGTTCCCTGGCGATGGCGGCCGCGAATTTACCGGCTTCTCGTGCTTCTCCTTCTAAATAGGCCGTCAGGATTATGGCTGCGAATCCTGAATTTTCGGCTGACCGCCGGGCGGCTTCGGTTGCCAGACGAACACTGCCGACGAGCAGGTTGGTGGGGGGAGGGTGGTGGTAATCCGTAATCCGTGATGCGTGATGCGTGATGCGTGAAAGGGTGGTTTGGAGTTGGTCGTAAACGGCCGTGCCCCCTTCATAATTCCTAATTCCTAATTCATAATTCCTGAGTACGGCCAACGCATCCTGAGGCGACTCATGGATGAATACGGTGGGGCCACTGCCGATAGCGGCCAGATCATTGCCGACCACGTCACTCAGGATGAGGCTGACCACCTGGGCCGGGGCGGCCAGCCGCGCCAGGCCGCCGCCTTTCACGGCGTCTAGCTGGCGGCGCACGGTGTTGAATTCTTGAATGGTGCAGCCGGAGGCGAGCAGGGCCTTGTTCAAGATTTGCCATTCTGCCAGGGGAATGAGCGGTTGGGTGAGCAAGGCAGAGGTGCCCCCAGAAATGAGGCAAAGTACCAGATCGCCAGGACGAGTTTGGGACAGGAGGTCAAGCACGGCCGTGGTCGCCTGCACACTCCGCTCCCCGGCTACGGGATGATCGCCCATCATCAATTGAAAATTGCCAATTGGCAATTGGTCATTAACCATTGTTTTGGTAATGCCAATCCCAGCAAAAACGGCATCGCCGAGAATGTTGGCGGCGGTTTGGGCCATGGGTACGGTGGCTTTGCCAATACTGATCAGGAAGAGACGGCCGTCGTTCAGATCATACTGCACTGGGCCGATGGTGAGCTGACGGCCGTGTCGGTGGAGATGGTTGGGAATCAGATGGGTGGGGTGTACGGCCGTGAGTACCTGGTTGATGATGGATACGACCTGTGCGTATGGCGGGTGTGCGGACTTTGCAGACATGGGCAAAAACCGCTGGATTAGGGCAAACCCGGCGGCCTATACTGATTTTGGCTCAGGGGTTCAACGAGGCAACCGCTTCTTCAGCCGCCAGTTGGGGGGACTTTGCCAGCGAAATGACATCAAAGACGGCGTCTGTCAGTGCCAACATGACCGAATGACCGGCCGAAAATGGATGAGCATCTGCCAGAAGAAGTTGATTGCTAATAAAGGGCACATAGTGATCATCAGTGGGCCAGTAAAAGAATGCTCCCTGGCGAGCCGGCAAATAATTGCTGCTAAAGCTCCACGCGCCCAAATTTTCATTATCAATAAGAAAGGTGAGCAGGTCAGCGGCTAACGGCCGTTTAGCAACATCGGGTGTACTGATTGCCCATACCCAACCACTCACCAGCGGGTGAAGTAATTGTTCTCGGCCAGGGATAGCGGCGGCGCTCAACGGCCGTCCGGCCTCGGCTTGCCGTTGGCGCAAGTATTGGTTTGCCGTTGTTTGCACAAAAGTGCTTTGACCAGCCTGGAATGCCTGCCAGGAATCTTCCAGCGTTTGCATGTTACTGCTTTGAGGCACAATAAAACCATTGGCACGGCCGTCGCTCAGCTCCTGCAATGCTGCTGCCAGGGGTTCAACCTGTAACTCTACCTGCCCCGCGTCATTGATCAGTTGGCCGCCATTGTCCAGGTACATTTCCAATACCAAGGTGGCGCCGGGTGTGCCCCCGGCTGCAAAGGCGAACTGCTGATTGGGTAGAGCAATAAACTGTGTCCAGGTCAGAGGCACGGTAGCCGTAAAGCTGGTGTTATCGTAAGCCAGATGAGGTGGCTGCGTTAGAAAAAATGGATAACCCATCAGGCTTTCCCCTACGGTTGCCAGTTTTACTCCGGCTGGATACAAATCTTCCAGGTATGTGGGTGCAAGTACATCATTGAGGGCCAGGAGTAATGAGTCGGTGGTAGCGGCCGTTAGCTGGTCAGATGGCAATGCCACTAAATCAGGCAAAATTGTGGGGGCAATGGCGCGGCCGGTCAATAAATAACTGAGAATTCCGCCCTGACCGGTAGCTGCTTTGGTTTCTACCCGAATGTCCAGGTCTGGATGGCTGGCCCGGTAGGCGTTAAGTTGGGCATTGAGAGTGGCCTGGCCTGACTCTGTGGCAGCCCAGATTTCTGGGGGAATCCAGATGGTAAGCGTAGTTCTGGTCTGGGTAATGAGGGTGGCAACGGCCGTGTCTGGCGTCAACACCGGGCCGGGGGTATTGGTGGGTGTAGCGACGGGCTGGCTGGTGGGGGTTACTATCGCATTTCCACCTTCTTCGGCTAACAGCGAACAGGCGGTCAATATGACCATTACCCCCCAAAGCATGAACAATATAACCAGACTGCGCATACGACAAAGTATAGTGAAATTGGTACGGCCGTCGAATGACGGCCGCCATCGTTCGGCGGCCGTACCAATTATTGATCGGCGTTGGCCCGGTCAAAGTAATCCTGAGTCATGGCGGCCGCGGCCGCGGCCGCCTCCTCAACGGTCGCCTGACCATAAAATGCGCGTTCGACCTCCTGACTGGAAGTCTCCTCAATCGCCACCCAGGTTGTCATGATGGGCACCTGCTCCAGCATGGGAATGGTATCCAGAAATACCTGGCTGCTGGCCGGTGGTTTGCTGGGGTCCAGGAAGGCCTCCGAAGCCGCCACTATTTTAAGTGACGGCACTGTCCGACCTGAATGGGCAATCACCGTTTGTCCGGCTTCACTATTGGCATATTCAATAAACATCCAGGCGGCTTCTTTATCTTCGGTGGCGTTTGCCATGCAGTAGGCATCACTGTGCAAAATGCCACTTTCTCGTTCACCGCGTGGCAGTGGGGCAATGTCCCACTCAAAGCCGGTAATGGTGCGGAAGGTGGGGGTAGCACGGCGGCTTTCAAAGATCATTCCCAGACGGCCGTTCAAAAACCGGGTCTCTCTATCCTCGGCCGATTCCGCCACCGCATCCGGTACTACCTTCTCTTTTACCTGCAAGTCCACCAGCCATTGGAAGGCAGCCAATGCCTCCGGGCTGTCCAGCGTTAGCCGGGTGGGGCGTTCACGGTTATCCACAATATCACCGCCATTTTGCCACACAAACGGGGCTAACCGGAAAATGTTCGGTTCAATGCCGACGCCATATTGGTCAATGACACCATCACCATCTAAATCTTTTGTTAATGTCCGTGCTGCCGCCAGAAAATCATCTCGTGTCCAACCGGGAGCAGGATAAGGCACACTGGCCTCGTCAAATAAATCCTTGTTGTAATAAACGACCAGGCTGGAGATGTTTTGGGGGATGCACCACAGTTCTCCATCCAGTTGGAAAGCAGCAATGGTGGGTTCATAAAAATCGGCCACCTGAATAATATCGCTTTCCTCCAGGTAGGGGCCAAGCGGTTCAAGCCCGCCTTGCGCGGCAAAGGTGGCAAAGCGACGGTAGTTGATCAGCATGACATCTGGCGGCTGTCCGGCTGAAAAGTCGGTGGCTAATCGCTGGCGATATTCACCCTGACTGGGGATATGGCCCAGTTGGATGTCAATTTCGGGGTGTTCTTCTTCAAATGCCATTACCAACTGCTCGTAGGCGGCATACTCTTCAGGGTCGCCGAAAACTAGAAAGGAAACGGTATGGCTGCCCGGCGCTTCCTGGCAGGCTGCCAACAACAATATAAGAGCCGCTAAGATCACTGTTCTCTTCATAGTTTCGTCTCCTTAATTTTTTTCAAAGAGGTTGGATAAAGAGAGGTCGTGCAGGAAAAATCGCTGCAAGATGACAAACATCAGAATGACGGGAGCGGTCATAACGACCGCCGCAGCCATCAGCAAGGGCCAGTTGGTGCGATCAAGCTGGTTGAGGATTTGCAGCCCCACAGCCAGAGTGTAGTTGCTGGGGCTGAAGATGTAGAGAATAGGGCTGATGAAGTCGCTCCAGTACATGACAAAGGTGAGGACTGTAACGCCAACGATGGTGGGGCGAGAAAGTGGGAGGGCCAGACGCCACCAGACGGTCACGGCCGTTGCTCCGTCCAACTGCGCTGCTTCAAACATCTCGCCCGGAATACGCCGGAATGTCCAATAAAAGAGCAGCACAAAGAGGGCATTGCTGCCGGTGAAGGCGGGCAGGATAAGCGCCCATATGGAATCAAGCAGACCAAACCACCGCAAAATCTGGAAGCGAAATAACCAGACGGCGGCGGCGGGCACAATGAGCAGGGCAATACTCAGGTAGACAAGCTGGCGGCGTGGTCGGAGCGGTAACTGGCTGATACCAAAACCGGCCATGGAGGCGATGATGAGGGTAATGGGCACGGCCGTCGCCACCACAAACAACGAATTTCGCAGATAACGAATCATTGGCACCCGCTCAAAGATCGTCTGATAGTTTTGCCATTGCGGGTCAGGGGGATACCACTCGACTGTCGTGGGTGGTGGCAACCCGACTTCGCGTAGAGAAGCTACCAATACCCAGAGCAGCGGCAAGATGAACACGGCCGTGAGTGCCCAACCAACCCCATGATGAAGCACAATTTTGATTTTAGAAATCATCCATCCCTCGTTCCGAACCAACCAGGTTTAATACCCCAATGATGACCAGGCCAATAATCAGATAAGTAAAAAGCAATAACGCTGCCGCCATACCAAAATCAAAAAAGTCAAACGCCAATTCATATAATAACAGCGGCACAAATGTCGTGGCGTAGTATGGCCCGCCATACGTCAGTACAAAAGATGGCGTAAAAGTGCTTTGCAGGCTAATGACCATATCCCGAAAGGTCAACAGCAGCAGCCAGGGCATAATTAACGGAAACGTAATACGCCAGAACGATTGCCACACTGTGGCCCCATCTACACGTGCCGCTTCAAAATAAGCGCGGGGGATGGTGCGTAAACCGGTTAACAAGATAACAAACCCTTCGCCAATTGTGAACAGAGATAGCAGAACAATGGATAACCGCGCTGTAAATGGATCGGTCAACCAGGCCGGTCCTTGCAAACCCAAACTACCTAGCACCATATTAAGCGGCCCATATACGGGATTGAGGAGCCATAACCAGATGAGAGCATAGGCCACTTCAGGAATGACAGTGGGCAGATAAACGGCCGCACGATGTAACCCAAACCACCGCCGCTCTGATTGCAGCAACAAAGCCAGTAACAGTGCCCCTAATAAGCGCAATGGCACTGCCAGCGCCAGATAAAAAATGGTATTGCGCAGTGAAATGCGCACATATTCTGAATTGAGCAGCCGGACAAAGTTGTTCAGTCCGGCCCAGGTGGGCGTGGCGACGGCATTGTAGTCGGCAAAAGCAATGGAAACGGTAGCCAGCGCCGGCAATATGGTCAATACCAATGCGCCTAACAGATAAGGCAAAACAAACAACCGAACTTGCACGTTGTATCGCCGTGGTGACCAACGTCTTAACAGAGATGTGTTCATATCACAGCAGTGGGGAAAAGGGGGAGTAGAGATGGTTGATAAGCATGTACATGCCGGATTATAGGGAATGGATCCTAACGGTGGCAAAAGAAGGGGGGTATCTGCTGCCAGATACCCCCTTCTTTCAAGGCTTCAAGAACCAGAATTTAACCGGTTCTTGAGATGCCAGCTAAGGATTACGGTTTGAGGAGAATGGGCATGAAGATGGTGTAGGTGGGTAGCGGCGGGATCACGGCCGTTGTCGTCATATCCGCCGAAGCTGTCGCCCCTGCGTCATGCGTGGAAGTAGCCGTAACTGTGGTGGTGTCCTCGTCACCATCGCCAGCACTTGCTGGAATGGTCACATGCACCATCACCGTCCCACTTTCACCCGCGCCCAGCGTAATGCTGCTGTCTGAGAGTGTGGTTGTCCAGGTATGGCCGGCCGCCGTCAGATCAAAGGTGTCCTCGACATTACCGGTGTTGGTAATGGTCATGGTGTACATAACCATCTCACCCGGTTCACCCGAAGCAGCCATGTCACCGGACATCGCCAGACCATATTCAGGCTCAACCACGTGCATAATGACCGTCAAAGGATCAACATTGTTCTCAAAAGTACCATCAATCCGCAATTCGGCCGTGTAAGTGCCGGTTTGCGTCAGTACAGTTGTGTCGAAAATCAGGTCAACATCCACAAACTCTCCCACATTCAGACTGCCACTGCTTGGATCTTCGCTCAACCAGGGCGCATCAACACCACCCGGAAGCAGCTGAATAGCCAGTTCTGTGGCCCCGTCAAAGTTCCAACCGCTGCCAGGTACACTGGTAGACCACGCCGAACCGGTAAGACCGTTGCCAACGGTATCGGGATTACCCGTCTCCCAGAAGAAGTTCTCGCTAGAGCCAATGGTTTCATTGTAGATTTCAACCCAGTAGTTGCCAGGCCCTAAAGTGACCGGTGTATCTAGCGTCAATGTGTGCATCCATTCGTGAACTCCGAAGAGGACAACACCTGTTTGCACACGTTCATATGGCACATTGGACTCTGTTGATATGGCCGTACCCGGGAATCCACCAGAATCTTCGTGGAAGATAACGGTGAGCAGGTCAGGGTCAATCGGCACATCGCCAGGGAAGTAACCCGTCCAGAAGATAATCTGGCCGATTGTCTCTGAGGATGCCAAGGAGAAGTTATCTGCAATTGATTGAGCGCCAGTACCACAGAGACCACAATCAGAATCACTGAACAGGCCATTCACCTGATTGGGTTGTTGGTCGAGCAGAATATCCCCACTTGAAGCCATAGAGTTGATTACACGATTTGCATCGGTGACTTCTCTATCCATAACCTGTTGCAGACTCATGGCCGGGAAGTTAGTCACGGCCGGTGGCACAAAGGTTGGCACACCATCTTGATTATCAGTTAAGGGCTGCAAAGGTGAGCCGGTTTCCAGGTCACTTAACTCAAAGTCAAAGGCAATGGTGCCGATATTGGAAAGCTCAAGCGTATCAACATACGTTTCACCCATGACCACAGTGACTTCAAAGCTACCAGGATCAACTTCCAGGAGAGCAGCGATAGGCGTGAGGGCGAAATCTGTAGTGACAGTGACGCCTTGCACGGCCGTGACCGTAGCTGTCTGGCTGAAGTACCCATTTGCCGACACGGTAAAGTCATAATTACCGGCTGGAACTGCCAGCGCATAACTGCTGCCATCAAACGTGACGTTGAAACCACCCGTGTTGGTGATATTGACACTGGCATCCACCGGGTCACCAGTCACGGAATCTGTAATGTCCCCATTCAGGAAGCCACAAGTGGGGCAGCTCAGATGCATGGTCAATGGCATGGTGGGTACCACATTGACAAAGTTGCCAGAGAAGCTCAACTGCGCTGTGAATTCACCAACCTGGTACATAGAGCGGGCATCAAAGACAACATCGAAAGTGCCGCTGCCGCCTGGTGGTACGGTGCCACTGTCGGGCACAGCATAAGCCCAACCACCACCACCAGAGCCAAGTTCTGTACCCAGCCAGGGCAGTTGAACCAGCACACCAGGGTCAGTGGAGCCTAACACGCCAACCAGCGTTGTGTTACCCGTCGTGAGGTCTGCAATGCGCAGTTCTGGTTGGAACGTACCATTGTTGAACGCGGCCAGGTAAATCTGGTCGGTGGTAGCGTCATAGCCCATGCCCTGGCCAAAGTTGGCATCGAAGCCGATGGAACCAATAACGGTACCGACGGCCGTGCCCTTGTCTATACTCAGCAGCGTGTCATTGACGATGTCGTACCCATAGAGGTCGCCCGCACCGTCAATGGCAATGCCGATGGTGCAGGGGGAGTTGGTAATCGTGCCCACCTGAGTGGCCGTACCGCTGCCCATGTCCAGGGTGTAGAGAATCGAGGTGCTGATGTCACAACTTGACAGATAGACATCACCCGATGTTGGGTCGAGGGCCATGCCGGTGTAGCTCTGTGCGCCACTGGGCGGGGTCACAGGCGTAGTGCCGATTTCTGTCCCTGTCGCCAGGTCTAGCTGGTGCATGATGTTGGCATCAATCACATACGAATACCCATCTACCACTTCACCTGCACCAGGGAAGTCGGTGATGGAGAAAGCTGCGACATTGGGCAAGGTTTCTGGCACATCCAGGTCGAAGGCGGTGTAGAAGCCGTTGGCGGCATCAACCGCGTAGGCGGTGTTGCCGTAGGGCACACGCACGACCGGGGCATCGCTGGCCGCCACTGCTTCGCCGTCTGCCGGGGCTAAGCCAATGGAAGGTGCATAGTTGCCCAGGGGGAAACGGCCGTTGCTGGCGGGCACAGATACCGGCTCTACATGCGGCCGAATCATCAGCGTCGGGCCACCCCAACCACCGATATTCACACTGAATTCCAGGTCAACATATCCGCTGTTGGTGACGGTGACAGTGTTGGTAACAATGTCACCAATCTCCATGAACTCCTCAATCTCAGATGGGCTGTAGGAGAGGATAGCGATGGCCGGATCGAGGGCGAAGTCAACAGTGGTAGTGACACCTTGCGTAACAACGGCCGTGTCCGTTTCACCTACATACCCGGTCGCCTCAACCGTCAGGTTATAGGTTCCAGGCGGGACAGCCACCGCGTAGCTACTGCCATCCAACGTGACGTTGAAACCACCCGTGTTGGTGATATTGACACTGGCATCCACCGGGTCACCAGTCACGGAATCTGTAATGTCCCCATTCAGGAAGCCACAAGTGGGGCAGCTCAGATGCATGGTCAATGGCATGGTGGGTACCACATTGACAAAGTTGCCAGAGAAGCTCAACTGCGCTGTGAATTCACCAACCTGGTACATAGAGCGGGCATCAAAGACAACATCGAAAGTGCCGCTGCCGCCTGGTGGTACGGTGCCACTGTCGGGCACAGCATAAGCCCAACCACCACCACCAGAGCCAAGTTCTGTACCCAGCCAGGGCAGTTGAACCAGCACACCAGGGTCAGTGGAGCCTAACACGCCAACCAGCGTTGTGTTACCCGTCGTGAGGTCTGCAATGCGCAGTTCTGGTTGGAACGTACCATTGTTGAACGCGGCCAGGTAAATCTGGTCGGTGGTAGCGTCATAGCCCATGCCCTGGCCAAAGTTGGCATCGAAGCCGATGGAACCAATAACGGTACCGACGGCCGTGCCCTTGTCTATACTCAGCAGCGTGTCATTGACGATGTCGTACCCATAGAGGTCGCCCGCACCGTCAATGGCAATGCCGATGGTGCAGGGGGAGTTGGTAATCGTGCCCACCTGAGTGGCCGTACCGCTGCCCATGTCCAGGGTGTAGAGAATCGAGGTGCTGATGTCACAACTTGACAGATAGACATCACCCGATGTTGGGTCGAGGGCCATGCCGGTGTAGCTCTGTGCGCCACTGGGCGGGGTCACAGGCGTAGTGCCGATTTCTGTCCCTGTCGCCAGGTCTAGCTGGTGCATGATGTTGGCATCAATCACATACGAATACCCATCTACCACTTCACCTGCACCAGGGAAGTCGGTGATGGAGAAAGCTGCGACATTGGGCAAGGTTTCTGGCACATCCAGGTCGAAGGCGGTGTAGAAGCCGTTGGCGGCATCAACCGCGTAGGCGGTGTTGCCGTAGGGCACACGCACGACCGGGGCATCGCTGGCCGCCACTGCTTCGCCGTCTGCCGGGGCTAAGCCAATGGAAGGTGCATAGTTGCCCAGGGGGAAACGGCCGTTGCTGGCGGGCACAGATACCGGCTCTACATGCGGCCGAATCATCAGACCGCCCGGTCCGGTAAAATCACCGATACGCACTGTAAAGTCCAGCGTGTAAGTGCCCGTATTTGTGACGAAGACCGTATTGGTGACGATGTCGCCAATAGACATGGTTTCTTCTATCTCAGACGGGCTGTAGATAAGAGTTGCTGAGGGCAAGACAAAATCTTGACTGACCGTATCAGAAACCACAACAGTAACCGTCTCCAGGTCTACGCCATAGTCACTGTTATAGCTGGCCCAATGATCCTGGCTGCCGCCATCGGAGAAAATGGTATAGAAGCCATCATCTACGTTGGGATCGTCCGGTGTGTCATAGGTGGACACCATTTCGCCGGTTTCATTCTCAACGGTTGCGCCGGTTAATGGTGTGTTGGCGCCATCATACACATTACCCACAACCAGACCACCGCCGGGCGTAGGTACGCAGGTGGGTACACTCACATCCACATCATCTATCATCCAACCAAAGAAGTTATTAGCGATGCCGTCACCGGAGTCAAAGCGGAAACGTAGCCAGATATTCTGGTTGGCATATGCGGATAGATCATAGGTTTGCTGATACCACACACCTTCTGTACCGCCTTGCCCCAGGCCTGACCAGGACGAGCCATCTGTAGATATTTCCACATTGCGGGTGTCAAAACTACAGTTGCCGCCACATTCAGTTTCTTCAAAGCTCCAGACCTTGAACAACGCACCGGAGGCGGGAATAGCCGCCGGGCTATTCATTGTCAGGCTGCCCTGGGCTACACCGATATCGAAGTTGCAGATGCCAGCCTGACCAAAGTAGGCGCTTTCTACAGGACTGGGGAAGGGCGCCACCAGGCTGCCACAAGTGTCAGTCTGGCTTTCCTGATGCCAAAGGCCAGTAGCCGTCCAGTTACCCAGGCCGCTTTCAAAGTCATCGGCAAAGATGGCGCTGCCAGGGGCGCTACCATAACCGGGCGCTGTGCAGCTGACCACATTCACGTCCAGGGCAAAGTCTTCTTGCGTGTTAGCAGTTAATGGGCCAACGTCCCGGCTTTCATCCAGATAACCTTCTACCCAGGCAGAAACATCAAATGTGTACTCAATACCTTCGGGTAAGGAGATGCTATAGGAGCCGGTTTCGGGATCGGTCCAGATGGCGTCACCGGGATAGCCGTCTATATCTATGCGGGCATAGAGAGGCCAGCCTGTATTTACGTCGGTGACAGTGCCTTCTACCGTGTAATTGGTAGCCAGGTCAAGGACGAAGTTAACGGTGGTTGTCGTGCCGGAAACGATGGACACGGCCGTGACCTCTGCTGGTTGATAGCCAAATGCCGAAGCTGTGACCGTATATGTCCCTTCGGAAAGGATAGCGCGATAGTCGCCATTTGCATCGGTGACAGCACTGCCGGTGAGAGTAATGCCGTTGGTGGCAAAGATATTGGCATCCTCAATAGGATTACCACTACCCAATTCAGTAACCGTGCCCTCCAACGTTCCTGTCGGCCCAATCGCCCCGGTACACTCTGGGATCCTGAAAATGCCTACACGTGTGTTCCAGGCAAAACCAGAGTCATTTGAATCATGATATTCCGTTGTGTACCAGAAAGTACAGTTATCTACTGGATCAACGGCCATATTGGAGTAGTCACCCCAGCGGTGAATGCCAGTCTGTACGCCCACACCTGTCCACATTTCGGCTTCAGCACTCAAAGTACCCAGAGCATCGGTGCGTAGGCGGGTGGCATAACGAATGGACGGAACAACGGAAGATGATGATACGCTGTAACCCAGAGCGATATTGCCACTACCATCCATGGCAATGCTCCCCATCCAGCGAGAGTCTGTAGTCGGGAATTGCGTTCCCTCTTGGTGGAGGGTGTAGACTCCGGCGGCTTTGCGGACTTCGAACCAACGGATACCGGCATGATTGGCGCCATCGGCATCTACGGTGAAATTGCCAACCATAGCCTCATAAGTGCCGAAATTACGATATTGGAAGCGGAACATCGGCCACCAGGCAATATCATCCAACAATTGACCCGTTCCAGGTTGGGCAATACAACCGCCGGCAAAGAAACCACATATGGTGTAGTTGAACGAGGCAATAGGTAGTTCTTCAGCCAGGGTGAAAGTGGAATTGCCAGGATTCGCCCAGTCTACATCGAATTCATAGATGGCTAAACGTTCCGATCCAGCAGGATGCCCTTCTCCGTCTGGGTGATAGAAGGTATAGAAGATACCCGGATCACCAGCGGGGGGTGGCATTTGACCATCAACATCGGCTGGCATCATCAAGTTAGCCTGACCGCCAACAGATTGAACCGTGGCTGGATCACCATCAAGCATGGCTTCCCGATCAAAAGCAAAAGCAAAATAAGAATTCGGGAATCCAGAATTGGTACCCATGAGATAAGCGTCCGGCCAAACACCCAATTTGGGATAGTCCGGGAAGTCCGGCGTGGGGAAGAAGTACAAATAGTAAGCCCCCGTCGGATCCGCAGTTTGCGAAATGGCAATACACATGCCAAGTGGCCCATCCAACCCAAACTGACTGAGAAGCCATCGGTCAGCCAAATCGTCATAGAGTACGATAGGATCACCAAAGTTGTTTGTACATTGTCCACCCAGAGGAGCAAACAGATCGCCTGTAAGGGTGGGAGGGATTAAGGGGTTAGGGGGAACTCCATTATCTGGATCGCCTTTATCCCAGATACGGAATGAGAAGTTGGTCATTTGAACGTAGTGATTTGGCCCAACGTCTCCAATCGTATCGGGGGGAGTGACTCCAGATAAGGAAGGAACGCCTTCAAAAGTTACCAGGGGGTCAGGAGAGAAGCCATCGTTACTGCTTCGGGAAATGAGTGGATCAAGCCCTATGGAGGCGCCTTCGACACCAATTCCTTCACCTAACCATTTCATATAAACTTCACGATTGAGCATGGGTTCTTGGGGAGCGGGTTCCAGGTCACGCACTGGCTGGCTGAGTATAGCAGCAACCGGCTCAGAGGCTTGTACAGTTACCTGCCCGGCCGTTTCGGGGCGGGGGGCCAGGGTCTGAGCCTGAAGACCGCTTTCGGAAATGACAAGCATGATGCCTGCCAGGCCCAAGAGCACAAATAGAGTGATGAAAATACGGGACGCTGTTTTCACTTGTATTCCTCCTTCAGCAACCTGCGCAAGAGAGATGCAGAGGTTGAGTCCCAAATTAGTAAAGCGGATGCTGCCAACAATGGCAGCATAGATATCAGAATTTCCAACTCATTTTACTTCTTGTCGTTAACCTCCTTTTCCAAACCAAAACAAGGCAGACAGATAGCGACTTCACACTCACTATGCTGTATGGGGCTTGTTTTACAATACGTTTACCTGGCTCCCAAGCCCGTTTTAGACTACAAACAGGCTACACAATATACTTTATGAGTATGGCCTAATTTTCTCACTTGTTATTTTATTTGGCAAATGGCATGGCTATGGAGAAGGCGACGGGGCAAGAGAATGTCCCCCCGTCGCCTTACACTCTTAGTAGCGTAGGAGGGCGCCTATACGGCCGTACTCCTCTAATTTGAGATTATCCCGAATGACTTCGACATGACCACCACTGTCCATAGTGACGGCACAGGCGGCATCTACGACGTCGCTGACGGCCGTCAACTCGTCAGCACTCAAAGGGCTTTTGGTTAAATTGGCAACCAGAAAGCCGGATGTCTCATCCACATAGCCAGGAAAGCGGTAGCCATCGCTGATGATCAAGGTTTGTACACGCCGTTCACCAACGGCCTGGAGGGTATCATCCAGACCAGCTACGGCCGTGCCCCCCCGCGCTAACGTCGAAACCCAGGTATCCACCAGTTTTTCTTCTCTTTCGGCATTCGCTTCCTGCAACAATCGCAAAGAGTGCTTGCGTACATCACGTTCGCCGGTATTCATATCCATGGCAAAGGTTCCGGCAATACAGCTTTGCAACTGTTTGGGCAATAACTCACGGAACTCAGCTACTGTTTCCGATGTGCCCGCCAGGAAAAGCCGGCGGATGGGTTTTCCCTGGAAGAAGTGGGCGGCGGCAACGGCCGTTTCCCGCAAATTACGGTGTGCCACTTCTTCCTCATGGCGACTGCCACCCACGCCGCCACGCATCCCAACAGCAGAGGATCCCAACCCTTGCTTGAGCTTATGGACTTCTTCGCCCATAACCCCATCTACCGCTTGCAGCTCTCCCAGATGGTATTCAAAGAAACGTCCACCTACTCGATCTACCAGGATGACGCCGTAATGCGCGTAGAAGTCAACCAGATGCGCCAGTGGTTTAACATATGGTTTGTGCCCTACGCGCACTCGGTTACGAAAGGCAACGGCCGTGGGAAAAGCCCGAAAAAATTCGCCATCATGACCACTGAACACGGCCACGCCTGGCGTAGACCAGTCATAGCCCAAATCCAGGTATTGTTCAATGGCCACTGCCGCCTTTTCGTGGTCCACATCGGCCTCGCGCATCATGCTTTTAACCTGATGTTTGATGGTTTCTGTATTTTCACGCGCCGTATCTGAATCCAGATAAAGGCTAATGACATCGCCATTTTTGGATTGATAGGCTAATAACTCTTGCAACTCCTCTTGGGTTATCATGGTACCTCCTACAATACCACTATGGTCTGGTTGAATGTGAGCAGCAGTGACTTGATAAAAAGACGAAATCCGCAGTCCGCAATCTGATTACGACTGAC
This sequence comes from uncultured Ardenticatenaceae bacterium, assembly GCA_964467705.1. Lineage (GTDB taxonomy): Bacteria > Chloroflexota > Anaerolineae > Promineifilales > Promineifilaceae > CAADGU01. The sequence goes on from CAYXUZ010000009.1 coordinate 69,388, forward strand.
GGTTTACGGCCGTTCTCCCAGCGTCAATGGCACCTTAATTTCTTCACCCTGACGGATCACCGTCAACTCCACCGTTTCGCCCACCTGCGTTTCAAAAACCAGATAGCTCAACAAATCATCCGAACTGTTCACTGGTATACCATTAATGGCAACGATGTAATCGCCATCCGGCTCAAAAGATGCATCCAGATTATGCCCAATAAGCCCCGCTCTTTCTGCCGGTGTGTCCTCTCCTACACCCGTCACCCATACCCCCTGCGGTGGCAAAGCCAATACCTCTAGTTCCCGGAGGGTAAATGGTTCAGAACGCATACTGATGCCCATGTATGGATAGCTAAACTGTCCATCGGTAATGAGTGCTGGCGCAATGTTGCGCACGGCATTTACTGGAATGGCATAACCAACGCCAGAGTTTGCGCCCGTGCGCGACAAAATGGCACTGTTGACGCCGATAACGCTGCCATCCAGGTTCAACAACGGCCCACCGGAATTGCCGGGGTTGATGGCTGCATCTGTTTGAATAATCTGGGGGATGGAGAAAAAACCACCGGATACCAATCGTTGAGATTCCAATGTTCGTCCCAGCGCGCTGATAATGCCCACAGACATGGAACTGGCTTCGCCAAAGGGATTGCCAATGGCCACTACAAACTGCCCCACTTGCAGAGTGTTGGAATCAGCCAGTGCCACCGGCGGGGCATTAGCGGGTAATTCATTTACCTGTAAGACAGCCAGATCGCTATCTACGTCAGTACCGATAATTTCCCCCAAACGGCGTTGTCCGTCAGGAAATACTACTTCATATTCGTTGCCTCCTTCAATGACATGATTGTTGGTGATAATGTGCCCGTCTGCGTCAAATACAAAGCCGGTACCAGAGCCGAGGAAATCATTCTGGGCGTAGACAAATATATGCACCACCGAGGGATTTACCTGTTGGTAGATTTG
>CAYXUZ010000009.1:70360-81257 GCA_964467705.1 uncultured Ardenticatenaceae bacterium
AACAAGTCGTTGTTCTAATTCGGTGCTGATCTGGTTGTTAACGGCCGTGTCTGGCAACGATATTGGCTCTGCTGCCAACGTCTCTGCCCGCACTGTAGCTACCGCTTCAGCCACAATGGCCTGGGCGTCAACTGTGCTGATGGGGATGAGGCTTTCCGGGTTGGTAGCAGCCTGGCAGGCTAACGTCAGGGAAAAAAGGAAAAATACAAGAAGATAGATGGGTCTATGCAGGTTGCGGATCATGAAATACCAACTGTTTAGTGGCTGAGGGAAAGCCACTTAACTGCCATTTTAGGGGGGAGAAGGAAGGGCTGTCAAGGGTTTGTACATGAGAAAAATGCTAAGAAAAATAGGGCAGTTCAAATGCCACCAACGCACCACCTTCGGGCACATTTTCGGCCCAGATACGGCCGTCGTGCCCCTCCACAATTCCCCGTGCAATGGCTAATCCCAGGCCAGCGCCCCCCGTTTTGCGGCTGCGTGCCTGCTCTCCCCGATAAAACTGCTCAAACACACGAGGTAAATCACTCGTATTAAAACCTGGCCCGCTGTCTTGCACTGTCAACCGCACACTATGAGAAGTACGCACGGCCGTCACCTGTACCTGTCCACCCGCTGGCGTGTAACGCAGCGCATTACCAATCAGGTTGCTGAGTACCCGGCCAATCTTGGGGGCGTTCATTGGCACAGGGTCTATGTTGGCTGCCACACGGCCGTGTAGCACAATCCCTCGCTGTTCGGCCAATGCCTGAAAACTCTCCAGCGTATCTGAAACCAGGTCGCTCAGCGAATGGGGGGATTTTGCCAATTCCAGCCCGCCAGCGTCCATCTGCGCCAGTTCAAACAGGTCATCAATCAGCCCATTTAGAGCAATGATGTCACTGCGTACGGTGCGGTAATAGCGCTGCGTCGTCTCCGGGTCGCTGACCACGCCATCGTGTAGCGCCTCAATCATAGCGCGGATGCTGGTCAGCGGTGTGCGTAAGTCATGTGAAGCCCAGGCCACCAGGTCGCGGCGCATTTGCTCTACTTCGGCGCGCTCTTTTTCGGCGCGCTGCAATTGGGCGGCCATATCGTTGAAGGCATGGGCAAGTTGGGCTACTTCGTCACGGCCGTGAATTTGTACACGCGCTTGCAAATCCCCGGCAGCAAGTGCCTGTGCTGTGGCCGCTAACTGATTCAACCCATCCGTCACGCTGGCAGCGACAAAAACGCCAAAAGTCATGGCGATAATGGCCGCAAACAGCAGCAGCACCCCACTCAAAATCAGGTCATGTTCACTATTAAAAAACATCTGGCGGGACATAATCCAGACATTAAACAAGATAACAAAGGCGGCCCAGGCATAGGTAAGCAGCAATGTCAGACTGAGAGAAGGCGAGCGCGCCAGCCCACGCCGATATAAAACATAGCCGACTATCAGCGACAATAGCGATGTGGCGGAAAGCCATGTTACCAGGATGGTGATGTCTTGCAGAGGCGCTTGCATCAACACGCGCATGAGCAAGACGGCCACGATCAACGCGGCCACAATACCCACCACAAACAAACGCCAGGGAGCGCGGCTGAAACGGCCGAGGTAAGAGGGGGAAGAGGGAAGGGAGGAGATCATGGTGATTGGGTGAGTTGGCAATTGGACAGCCGGGTAATTGCCCAATTGCCAACTCACATTTTCACTGTCCGGGATCAAATTTGTACCCCACGCCCCAAACGGTAAGTAGCCAGGTGGGATTGCTGGGATCAGCTTCTATTTTTTCACGCAGGCGGCGGATATGGACGGTGACGGTGCTGGGGTCTACGTACTCGGAAAACCCCCAAACGCGCTCTAACAATTGGTCGCGTTTGAAGACTTGCCGGGGGTGAGCGGCCATGAAGTAGAGCAGATTGAATTCGGTGGCAGTGAGTTCAATGGCTTCGCCACGCACGGTGACAAGGCGGGTTTTGGGGTCAATCGAGAGGTGGGGAAAGTGATACGGCCGTTCCCCTTCTTCGGCCCCCGTTTGTCCGTGTGTGCGCCGCAACACAGCCTTGACTCTGGAAACGAGTTCGGCTGGCGAAAATGGCTTGGTCACATAATCATCCGCGCCCAATTCCAGGCCATAGATGCGGTCAATTTCTTGTTGGCGGGCGGTGAGCAGGATAACGGGTATGTTTGAGGTAGGGTCGGCTCGCAGGCGGCGCATGATTTCCATGCCGTCAATTTCCGGGAGCATCACATCCAGCACGACGAGGGCCGGCAGCTGGTCGCGGATGGCGTTAATGGCGGCACGGCCGTCGCGCGCCATCCGCACACTGAACCCTTCCCGCTGTAAATACAAACTGACAACTTCTCCTACGGAGGCCTCATCATCTACCACCAAAATATCACCAAATTGGGTTAGTCGTTGATTCTGTACCATATCCCCTTGTTTTAATCGGAAATTGTTACACACGGATTACAGGGAAGGGAGGTAATTGGGCACCCAGGCCTGATGCCAGTTTATGGTGGGAAAGGTCAGAGCCTTGATTTGCTATCACTCCCCCCATTCCAACACTTCATCACCAATGTACACCGTATCACCCGTCTGTACCCCCGCCTCTGTCAACGCCGCCGAAACACCCATCCGCTCCAAAATGGTTTGAAAATGCAGCAACGTTGTGTCAAACTCAAAGTAAGTCATGGACGCTATCCGTTCAATTTGCCGCCCGCGTACCCGCCAGCCATCTCCCTCTCGCTCAATGGTGAACGGCTCTTCCTCTTCCGGGGTGATGACAATTTCTTCGGGAAGGAGCGGCTCTGGGACAGGCGTATCATCCAACATTTTCTTCACGCGGTACAACATCTGCCGAATACCTTGCCCGGTCACGGCCGAGATGCTGCAAAATGGATACCCCGCTTTTTCGATCTCCTCGCGCAAAATTGGCTCCCAAGCGACTGCGTCCGGCAAATCCATCTTATTCAGGACAACCAGTTGCGGCCGTTCTTCTAGCGCCGCATTGTAAAAAGTCAGTTCCTGGTTGACGGCGCTCCAATCCTCCAAAGGCTCCTTGGCGCTGCCATCCAGCAAATGAATCAGCACTCTGGTGCGTTCAATATGGCGTAAAAAATCATGTCCCAACCCCACGCCATCGGCAGCGCCTTCGATCAGACCGGGAATATCGGCCAGCACCATCGTCTCAAAATCATCCAACGTGACCACGCCCAGTTGAGGCTGCAAGGTGGTGAAGGGGTAGTCGGCAATTTTGGGGCGGGCTTGGGATACGGCCGTGAGCAGTGTCGATTTACCCGCATTTGGCTTACCCACAATACCCACGTCCGCAATCAACTTCAACTCCAACGTCAGCCACAGCTCCCGCCCAGGTTCACCCCGCTCTGCCAGACGCGGCGCCCGGTTCACACTAGACACAAAACGGGCATTACCCCGCCCGCCGCGTCCCCCTTTCAGAATCAATACTTCCTGACCATCCTGAACAATATCTGCCAGCAGTTCCCCCGATTCTGCATGGTGAACAAGAGTCCCCACCGGTACGTCAATGCGTAGCGTTTCCCCATTTCGGCCATGCCGATTTTTTGTTGTACCGTGAACACCGTGCCCGGCGCGATAGTGTACTTTCTTATGAAACGCTGCCAGCGTCCCCATATGGCGGTTGCCCACAAACACAATGTCGCCGCCATGCCCACCATCACCCCCATCGGGGCCACCAAGCGGCACATGTGCCTCACGGCGAAAGCCGATCATGCCATCGCCACCATTGCCGCTGCGCACATAAATTTTTGCCTCGTCGAAAAACATAGTATCTTAGCCAGACATGCGATTTCATTTGAGAAATCGCATGTTTTACTCATCCAATAATTGGCGCAAAGATGCCAGACGCGGATCAATCTTTTCTGTCTGGCAGTCACATAGGCCTTCGTTTAGATTTTGACCACATTCCACACACAGTCCCAGGCACTCTGGCTTGCAAACGGGCTGAATAGGAACTTCTAGCAGAGCCAATTCACGTACCAGCGGCGCCAGGTCAATAAAACCATCTTCACCAACCACAAATTCGCCTTCTGGGGCAGTCGTAGGGGGGTAATAAAACAAGTCATCAATTTGTATGGAGATTTCGATTTGCCCGTTTTCCAGGCAACGGACGCAGGTGATCTCCAGTTGTGATTTTAGTAAGCCGCTGACATAAATCCCCTCGCCAGTGCGCGTGACAACAAAAGTACCGGTAAGAGGAGTCAATGTTAAGTCAGATGCGATCTGGATAGTAGGGTAGGCCAGTTCAATGGTACGGCTGGTCCCTAGTGAGGCTTCAAGTAAAAACCCCAGGTTGAAGCGGAGACGGGAAGGCAATTGCTTTTCCATAATAGTCCCTCCGATTAGGATAGAATTGGCTGGCGAGTATAACATAGGCAAAAAGATTTCAGAAAAAAGCTTATCAAGAGGTAAATAATAATATGGTACAGGTGAAGAAACTGTTGGTAGCAACTCACAACAAGGGCAAAGTTACCGAATTTTCGGAGATGATGCAGGATATGGCTCTGGACTGGTTGGGGTTGGATGATGTGGGCATCACAGAAGATGTGCCGGAAACAGGGAATACGTTTCGAGAAAATGCGGTATTGAAGGCCGTAGCATATGCGCAAATGACCGGCTTGCTGACCCTGGCAGATGATTCAGGGTTGGAGATAGATGCGCTAGATGGGGCGCCGGGCGTTTATTCGGCGCGGTATGGGGGGCCGGGACTGACTCATGTGCAGCGATATCAGTTGGTGTTGCAGCAGTTGGTTGATGTACCAGAAGTAGCACGTGCGGCCCGGTTTCGTTGTGTGATTGTGATGGCGGATGGACACGGCCGTATACTGGCCGAGGCCGATGGGGTGTGTGAAGGCGTTATTGCCCGGGTTCCGGCCGGCAGTGGCGGGTTTGGGTATGATCCCATATTTTTCTTGCCAGACCAGGGCCAGACCATGGCCCAACTGAGTTCCACTGAAAAACACCGGGTCAGTCATCGGGGGCGCGCCATACGACAGTTGGAACCCCTGCTGCGGCAAATTGTAGTGCCCAAATTGTGAAATAATTTACTGATGCGCCGTTATCATTAAACAAGCAGCTTGTATGAATCTTGTCTTGGACCTTGCCGAATTTCTGACAGGCAACGGCCGTCTTTCACGCTTTAATTAAGTGCGTACTTTCCTGGTTCCTGGGTAAGTTGGATTTGTGGAAGACAAATGGGCTGAAGAAGTTCGCTGCCCCCTAGCAGAATATGATGAAGGAGTTCCAAGAAATGCAAGTTGTTCTAATTGTTGATGATAACACGGCCGTGCGCACGGTCATTTCTGATTTTCTTGCCTATACCTTTCAACATGTCAAGGTGCTGCAAGCGATAGACGGTGTTGAAGGAATGGCGCTTGCCAGAGAAGCCAGACCCGATTTAATATTGCTGGATGCCGAAATGCCGAACATGAACGGCTTTGAGGTTGCCCAGCGGTTGCGTGCTTCCGATGACACGCAGACGATACCGATCATCGCTATTTCGAGTGGGCCAGAGAGTAATCCCATCGTTTCCGGTTTGCGTGCTATCTCCGACGCCACCTTACCCAAACCCTTCTCCCCGGATGAATTGGTGCAGGTTGTTAATGGTCTCAAACATTTGTCCCGTGTAATTGCCTGAGGTAAATGAGCCAATATAGTCCCACTGTGCTGGCTCAAATTATCACTTTGCGGCCGCAAATAGTCACTAAAACATGACCTTTTTGACCTTGCGCACGCCATGATTGCCTCTATAATGTCAGGACTACCCTGAAAAAATCTGGCATAGAGAGGGAATTTTATGGCGGCGTCAATCCTGATAGTGGAGGGAAACGCGGGTGAGCATTCTTTTGCACCTGCCCTGGAGAAAGCCGGTTATCAGGTACACGTTGTACATTCGGGCGCCTCTGCGCTTACCACCCTTGAAAAAAGCCCCTTGCATCTCATTGTTTTTGATGCTTCGCATATGCGTACTACCGGCGCCCGCACCTGCCGTCGGCTGCGGCGGGTTGCTGAAACGATCCCCCTTATTCATGTCCGTGCTGAACAACAATCCCTGGAGAATGTGAATGGTGCTGATGTATTTATGCAACGGCCGTTTACCCCCCGCAAATTATTAAATCGTATTCGTGCCCTGCTGCCCGCAGACGAAGTCAAAGAGGAAGTGGTGCGTTATGGTTCGATTTGCCTCTACCGTACCAAACGATCTGTGGAAGTAAATGGTCAGGGTGAAAGCCAGCTAACCCCCAAATTGACCCTTCTGCTAGAGGAGTTCATCCGCCATCCCAATGAAGTCATCTCGCGCCGCCAACTTATGCAAAATGTGTGGGACACTGACTACATTGGTGATACGCGCACATTGGATGTGCATATTCGTTGGATGCGCGAATTGATTGAAAATGACCCGGCCCAGCCCGTCATTTTAAGAACAGTGCGCAACAAGGGCTACATCTTTTGCCACCCCTCATTTGTTGCCCAAAACGGAAAATAAAAACACCACCGAAATGGTGGTGCTTTTGTTTTGATGTGTTTTGTGCTGTGGCTGGTTTCAAACCATGCCATCTTGTGTCAACTTTGTGTTTGTTGTGCGGCAGCCAGGGCGGCCATCAAACGACCTTTTCGCCGGGCGGCATTACGTGGATGCACCACATTTTTACGAGCTGCTTTATCCAGCGTTTTGTAAGCCTGGTTGGCTGCTGCTTCCGCCTCTTCAAAATTGCCTTCCGCCATCAGACGTTGCGCTTTTTTGATATAAGTACGGGCCGATGACCGGTACTGACGATTAAGAGCCGTTCGTTTTTTGGTTTGCCGTATCCGCTTCTTTGCAGATTCTGTATTAGCCAATGTCCTTAACCTCCGAAAATTGAGGTAGCCTGTTCTGGCTACCAAATTGAGCTTCAAACAAGTTTGGAAGCGTGAGAGCGGCGGGATAATAACATATCCCCTATGCCGATGCAAAAACTTCGCGTTTGTTTGCAAATACAACCTTCGCCGCACTGATAAAACTCACGTAAAATGAGCAATGTATTTGAGGAGAATAAGCTCATGATTAAGCAACCCCACCCCCATAAGAAATGTCTTATGCGCCTGTTATTAGCTGTTATGCTGTTGGTATTCACGGCCGTCACCACCACCGCCCACGCCCAATCTGATGACCCCGCCGCCATCCCGCCGCCCGACAGCGTAACCATCGCTGGCACCATCCAGCCTCAATTGGGCTGCTCCGGCGAATGGAACACCACCTGCGCCGAATCGCAGCTCCTTTACAGCCCCGAAGATGATTTGTGGCTGGCAACGTTTGAGCTGACAGCCGGGGAGTACGAATACAAAGCGGCACTCAACGGCAGTTGGGATGACAACTACGGTCTCAACGCCGAATACTACGGCCCCAACATTCCCTTGACGGTTGCCGAAGATGGCCCCGTCACCTTCTGGTATGACCACAAAACCCGCTGGGTTTCTGACAACGTGAACAGCCTCCTCGCCAACGTGCCTGGCAGCTTCCAGGACGAAATTGGCTGCCCCGGCGATTGGGCGCCCGATTGCCTGCGCTCCCTGTTGCAAGACCCCAACGGCGATGGCATTTACACCTTCATCACCGCCCTCATCCCGGCCGGTGACTATGAAACAAAGGTGGCTGTGGGGCAGAGTTGGGATGAAAACTATGGCGCTGATGGGGCCGCGGATGGCGCGAATATCCCCTTCACTGTTGGTGAGGGGCAGGCTGTCATCTTCACTTTTGATCCGGCCACAAAAGCGATCACCATTGAGACAACGGACGAGATTCCCGCGGGGTTGGTGACAGACCTGGATCAGGCTGGGGGAACGGGTGGCGGTTTGCCTGCGCCCGCCGCGCCAATGCCCGATCTGGTGATCATCCCCGGCACGATTCAAAGCGTTTTGGGCTGCTCTGGTGACTGGCAACCGGAGTGTGAGGTGACAGCCTTGACATTTGATGAGCAGGATCAGGTGTGGACGGCCGTCTTCACTATCCCCGCCGGTAGCTACGAATACAAAGTGGCCCTCAACGGCAGTTGGGATGTCAACTTTGGCCTCAATGCCGAACCGGGTGGGGCCAATATCCCGTTGGAACTGGCAGAGGACACGGCCGTAACCTTCACCTTCGACCACAATACCGGCTGGGTGGCGGATAGTGTGAACAACCTCATCGCCAACGTGCCCGGCGACTTCCAGAGCGAAATCGGCTGCCCCGACGACTGGCTGCCCGACTGTCTGCGCTCCTGGCTGCAGGACCCGGACGGTGACGGCATGTTCACCTTCCAGACCGTCAGTATCCCCGCCGGGAGCTACGAGGCTAAAGTGGCCGTTGGGCAGAGTTGGGACGAAAATTACGGCGAGGGTGGTGCGGCCGGTGGAGCCAACATCCCCTTTGCCGTACCCGAAGATGATACACTCGTCACCTTCACCTGGAACAGTGGCAGCAAACTGCTGACGATTGGCGTAGGCGCAGATGCCGGGCCAAAGGGGAATCTGGCCGAGCAGCGGGCGCATTGGGTCAGTGAAGACCTCATCTTGTGGGAGGTGGACGCGGCCGCCGACAACCAATTCTTTTTCCACTACGACCCGGCGGGCAACCCCTTTTCGCTGACGCCAACGGGCATGAGTGGCGGCACGGCCGTACCGCTCACCGTATTGCCTGATGGAGTGCCCGACGACATTGCCGCCCGCTTCCCCCATTTGCGGAATGCGGTGGCTTTGCAGATGGCGGCCGAGGATTTGGGATTTGCGCGCATTGCCTTGAAGGGGCAGACGGCCGTGTCTGTCCAAACCGCCGACGGCCAGATAATTGACGCCACCGGGTTGCAAATTCCCGGCGTACTGGACGATTTGTATGCCTACGATGGCGACCTGGGTATTTCCTGGGAGGGTGACACGCCCATCCTGCACGTCTGGGCGCCCACCGCCCGGTTGGTACGTCTGCACCTGTTTGATGATAGCCAGCCTGACAGTCAAGCCCAAGTTTCACCCATGCGCGTAGACCCCAATACCGGCGTCTGGTCAATCACCGGCGAACCGGACTGGAAAAACAACTATTACCTGTATGAAGTGCAGGTCTATGTGCCCTCCGAAGGCAGCGTGCAGACCAATCTGGTGACAGACCCGTACAGCTTCAGTCTGGCGCAAAACTCAACGCGCAGCCAAATTGTAGATTTGAACGACCCGTCGCTCATGCCCGCAGGATGGGAGAGCCTGGAAAAACCGGCGCTGGCGGCCCCGGAAGATATTGTGTTGTATGAACTGCACATGCGCGATTTCAGCGTGTATGACCCTACCGTGCCTGATGAACTCAAGGGTACGTATATGGCCTTTACATTGGCTGATTCGTTGGGCATGACCCACCTACGCAGTCTGGCCGAGGCCGGGCTGACGCACATTCACTTGCTGCCCACGTTTGACATTGCCACCATTAACGAGGACAAAAGTACCTGGGAAAGCCCAGAATTTGCGGAACTGGATGCCTTCCCGCCGGATGCAGAGGAGCAGCAGGCGTTGGTGGAGGCGACGGCCGAAACAGATGGCTTCAATTGGGGCTATGACCCGTTCCATTACACCGTGCCGGAAGGTAGTTATGCCACCAACCCGGACGGGGCACAGCGCATTTTGGAATATCGCCAGATGGTGCAGGCGTTGAACCAGAGCGGGCTGCGGCTGGTGATGGATGTGGTCTACAACCATACCAACGCGGCCGGGCAAAGTGACTTTTCGGTGCTGGATCGCATTGTGCCCGGTTATTACCACCGGCTGAATGCGGCGGGGCGAGTGGAGCAGAGCACCTGCTGTGCCAATACAGCCAGCGAACACGTTATGATGCAAAAATTGATGATTGATTCGGTGCTGACCTGGGCGGAGGCGTATAAGGTGGACGGTTTCCGTTTTGACCTGATGGGGCACCACATGAAGGAGGATATGCTGGCGGTGCGGGCCGCTTTGGATGGGTTGACGCTGGCGGAGAATGGGGTGGAGGGCACGGCCGTGTACGTGTATGGCGAGGGTTGGAACTTTGGCGAAGTGGCCGACAATGCCAGGGGCATCAACGCCACACAACTAAACATGGGTGGTACGGGCATCGGTACGTTTAACGACCGCATCCGCGATGCCATTCGCGGCGGCAACCCCTTTGGTGATTATCAGAACCAGGGCTTCATCAACGGCCTCTATTACGACCCGAACGAGATTGACCAGGGCAGCCCGGAGCAGCAGTTGGCCCGTCTGCTGGAACTGAGCGACCATATCCGCGTGGGGTTGGCCGGAAATCTGGAAGATTTTGAGTTTGTGGGTGCGGACGGCAACATGACGACGGGACGGGAAGTGCTGTACAACGGCCAGTTTACGGGTTATGCCCAGGACCCGCAGGAGGTGATCAATTATGCGTCGGCGCATGATAATGAAACGCTGTTTGACGCCATCCAGTATAAAGCGCCCCTGACGGCGACGGCCGTTGACCGGGCAAGGATGCAGCAGATGGCCCTCAGTCTGGTGATGTTGGGGCAGGGGGTGCCTTTCTTCCACGCTGGCAGTGATTTGTTGCGCTCGAAGGATTTTGACCGGGACAGCTTTAATTCCGGCGACTGGTTTAATCGGCTGGATTTTAGCTATGAGACGAACAATTGGGGTATCGGGCTGCCGGTGTCCAGCAAGAACCAGGAAAACTGGCTGCTGCAACAACCACTGCTGGCGGATCCCGCGCTGGCCCCGGACGGTGAGTTGATCCGGCAGACGACAGAGCATTTCCAGACGATGCTGCAACTGCGCCACAGTTCGTCGCTGTTCCGGCTGCAAACGGCCGAGGAGATTATGGCCCGCCTCCAATTTTACAACACCGGCCCAGAGCAGATTCCAGGGCTGATTGTGATGAGCCTATCGGATCAGGTGGG
>CAYXUZ010000010.1:0-14197 GCA_964467705.1 uncultured Ardenticatenaceae bacterium
TGGAACGCGCTAAACGGCTCACAGAAGGTGATCGGGATGTGGTGCTGTTGCTGGACTCCATTACCCGGCTGGCGCGGGCTTATAACCTGGTGGTACAGCCCAGCGGCCGTACCCTCTCCGGTGGTCTAGACCCCACAGCACTGTACCCGCCCAAACGTTTTTTTGGTACGGCCCGTAATCTGGAGGAAGGTGGCAGCCTGACAATTATCGCTACCTGTCTGGTAGACACCGGCAGCCGTATGGATGACGTGATTTACGAAGAGTTTAAGGGAACGGGTAACATGGAATTACTCCTCAGCCGTCGTTTGCAAGAACGGCGTATCTTCCCGGCCTTTGACATTGAACGTTCCAGCACCCGCCGTGAAGATTTGCTATTGTCTGGTGACGAATTACAGCGGGTGTACACCATGCGCCGCATGTTGGGACATCTGATGGACACACCAGGTTACGATATTAGCAGTGCAACCTCGGCCGTCTTGCAGCAGATGCGTAACACGCGCACCAACTATGAATTCCTGGAGACGTTAACACGGGATATGATGTAAGGAATGAAAAGGCGGGCTTTTGGTAGAAAGCCCGCTTTTTGTCTGAGCAAAAGTTTAGAATACGGGCCGTTTTGACGGCCCGTTTTTGTTGTTTGGGGGCGGTGTGGTAGCATTTTGGCCGCTTGGCAAGAGGTCAATTTATGGAGAAGAGAAAGGATAGTTGGCAGCGTTTCAGCGGGTATCTTGTAGTAGCAGCCGGGATTTTGTTATTAATTGCCCTTTTGCAGGTTTTGGGATTAGATGGATTAGCGGCAGCGGGGGAAGGGAGTGGATTCACGGCCGTAACCCCCACCGCTGAAATAGTAGATAGTGTCGCATCTGCTACGGCCGTACCCACCACCCACAGCTTCACAGCACCCCCTTTGCCCGTCCTCAACGACAGCAGCCTGGCTCCCGTGCCAAACCCTCACACCTACCAGGCCAAAATGCCCGCCCACAACTTCAAAATCCACGTTGTTACCGACTTTGATACGCCCAACTCCATTGCTCTGGAATATGGCATTTCCGCCGACACCATCATTGGCGGCAATCCCCAGGTCAGCCGCGAATCCAATCTCCTGCAAACAGGCGCAGAGTTAACGATCTTGCCCGTAGACGGGGTATTACACACCGTGAAACCAGGAGAGACGTTGGATTCTATTGCCGCCCTATATGGTGTGTCGGTAGCCGAGATTATCGGTTTCCCCACCAATAACTTAGAACCGCCGTTTTTGCGGCTGATACCGGACTCGCAGTTACTCATCCCTGGTGCATCCATTGGCCAGTTTACTTTCCGCGCTCCTAAATCGGTAGGCGGCAGTGGGGGTGAACAGCAGTGGGCGGTAGTTGGTACAGGCACGTATATCTGGCCGGTGGACGGCCGTTGCCTCACCAGCTACTACTCCGGCTTCCACCCCGGCATTGATGTTTCCATGGCCGAAGGTTCACCCGTCTATGCCTCCGACACTGGCACCGTGACGTATGCCGCCTACGCCGCCGGCATTTACTACGATTACGGCAACCTGATTGTCATTAATCACGGTAATGGGTACGAAACCTTCTACGCTCATCTCAGCGGCATCAACGTCTATCCCGGTCAGATTGTCTACCAGGGGGATTTTATTGGGTCCACCGGCAATACCGGCCGTTCCTCCGGGCCACATCTCCACTTTGAAATTCGCAGCAACGATTACGGACAGAACCCGCTGAACCGGCTGGCAGGGCCGGTGCGGTCGTGTTCGTAATGCGTGATCCGCGATGCGTAATCCGTGATGCGTAATCCGTAATCCGAAGTCCGATAACCGATTACAGATAATCAATGACGGATTACGGGTTGCCGAAATCGGGAGCATCTCTATGGATTATTCTTCTACTGCTTTGAAACGTGCGGCTGGTTATGTTTTGCTGCTCTGCGTGGGGTTGGCGCTGTTTGCCGGATGGCGGACGGTGCGGGGCGCGGAGGGCACGGCCGTTCCCACCACCCTCACCACCCCCACCCCCATTGTCAGGAGCACGGCCGTTGCCGATACCCCCATCACTTCCCCCACCGGCGATGTACCTGTCTTGACCGATAACAGCCTGGCCCCTGCCCCCTATCCTCACACCTACCAGGGCAAACTACCCGACCACAACTACGAAACCTACGTCGTGGAACGCGGCGACACGCCCGTGGGCATTGCCGAACGCTTTGGCATCCAGACTGAAACCATTCTGGGCGGGAACCCCCAACTTAGCCAGGAATCCAGCCTGCTGCAAACCGGCGTCGAACTGATTATCTTGCCCATTGACGGCGTATTGCATGACGTTCAACCAGGCGATACCCTGGAAGGTCTTGTTGAGCTTTATGGCATTCCGGCTGAAGATATCATCGCCTACACCGCCAACAACCTGGAATTCCCTTACCGCCTCTACCCGGAGACCAAGATCATGATTCCCGGCGCCGTGCGTGAAGTTTTTGTTTGGACGCCCCCCACCTTAGAATCGGTTCGGGGCACGGGTAGTGGTGTACAGCCTTTGGTCGTCGGTACCGGCACGTTCATCTTTCCCGTTGGTTCGCGTAACTTCACCCAATACTTCTGGTATGGGCATCCGGGTATAGACATTGGGCTGGCAGAGGGTTCGGCCGTATTCGCCGCCGACACGGGCACAGTCACTTATGCCGGCTGGAACATCTACGGCTACGGCAACCTCATCGTCATCAATCACGGCAATGGCTATGAGACCTTTTACGGCCATCTGAACGGCTTCAATGTCGTTCCCGGCCAGATTGTGACCAAAGGTCAGGTCATCGGCTCGTCAGGTAACACCGGTAACTCCTCCGGCCCCCATCTCCACTTTGAAATCCGCATCAACGGCAACCGGGATGACCCCTGTTGGTATGTGGGCTGTTAGGTGTCATAATTCAGGTTTGCAACCTATCATCGGCTATTATGCAAACAAGTACACGCCCCACCATCGGCTTCCTCTCAGCCAATATCCACATTGGCTCTTCCCGTGTCTTATGGCCGGGAGTGATAGACGCCGCCAAAGCCCATGACGCCAACCTGATCTGTTACCCTGGTGGCCGTTTGCACGCCGCCGAAGAATTTGAAGCCGAGCGCAACATCATCTACCAGTTGGTGAATACCGACCTGCTCGATGGGCTGGTTAGCTGGACATCCGCGCTGGCGGGGGCGGCTACAGCAGCAGAAGTCGCAGAGTTGCACGGCCGTTACCACCCATTGCCCATTGTCAGCCTGGCCTGGCCGCTGGAACATGGCTCCCTTGTCTCCATCAACGGCTACCAGGGGATGCACGATCTTGTTTCCCACCTGGTAGACGTGCATGATTACCGCCGCGTGGTTTTCCTGCGCGGGCCAGAAAGCCACCCCTATGCTCTGGAACGGTACCATGCCTACCTGGATGCCCTCAAAGAAAAAGGGCTAGACCCCGATCCCGCGCTGGTGGCCCCTTCCTTAGGCTGGCAAAAGGGCGCACAGGCCATGCGCGTGTTGCTGGATGAGCGTGGGCTACGGCCAGGAACCGATTTTCAAGCCGTTGTGGCCGTCAGTGATTTGCTGGCGATTGGGGCCATCAACATGATGGCCGAACGGGGCATTCGGGTGCCGGGTGATGTGGCGGTCGTGGGCTTCAACGACATTGAAGAAGGTCGCCTGGTCAGACCGGCCCTCACCTCTGTCTCCCTGCCGTTTTATGAGCAGGGGCGGCAGGCGGTGAATGTGCTGGTGAACCGGCTGCGGGGACAGGAAGCGCCGGATCAGGTGTTGCTCGATTCGCAACTATTGGTGCGGCAGTCGTGTGGCTGCCCGTCGCAGTCGGTCTATCTGGCAGCCGTGGAGCCGGCAGGCGAGGGCACGCCGGATGGCGTGCCCGATGTCAAAATGGCGTTGCGGCGGGCACAAGCAGCATTGACGCGCCAGATTGCTCAGGTCATTAGCAGCCAGGGGGTGGCTGCAACCTGGGCCAAACAATTGGTTGACGCCTTCCATGCTGAATTAGAAGAAGATGCACGGACGGGAAATCGTTTCCGTGCCGCGCTGGATGGCATGTTGCAGCAGGGGGTGTTGGATGGAGATGAAACGGCCGCCTGGCAGGGGGCAATTTCTGTATTACGCCGGGAATTGTTGCCTGTGTTGGATGACCGGCAACAGTTACGAGCGGAAGGGTTGCTGGGGCAGGCCAGGGTGGTTATTGGCGAGGCGATCCAGCGGGCGCAAATTGGGCGGCAACTGCAACTGGAACGGCAAAATAATTTGCTGCGCGATATTGGGCAGGCGCTCATCACCACCTTTGATGTTGACCGGCTGGCCGATGTGCTGGCCGAACGGTTGCCTGACCTGGGTATTGCCAGTTGTTACCTGGCGCTGTATGAAAACCCGGCTGTCAGCATGGAGTACGTTCAGCTTAAGCTGGCGCATACGGATGGTTGCCGTACCGATGGGGGGGCGGACGGCCGTCGCCCCTCTGACCGCCGCTACCCATCCAGCCACCTCATTCCCCCTGATTTGCTGCCACAACGCCGCTTTGCCCTGCTGGTGGAGCCGCTCTATTTTCAAACGGAGCCGTTGGGGTTTGTGATATTTGAGATTGGCCCGCGGGATGGGGCGGTATACGAGGTGTTGCGGGGGCACATCAGCACGGCATTGAAGGGGGCGCTGCTCTTTCAGGAATCGCAGGCGGCGCGGCTGGCGGCCGAACGCGCCGACCAGATCAAGACGCGGCTGTTGGCGAATGTGAGCCATGAATTGCGTACCCCGTTGAACATCATCATCGGCCATACACAACGGCTGCTGGACGCGCCGCAGACGCCCTCGCCGGCGCTGGCGCAAGACCTGGGGCACATCCAGCACAGTGCCGAACACCAGCTGCGCCTGATTAATGATTTACTGGACGTGTCGCGGGCGGAAATTGACGCGCTGGATTTGTACCCGATACAGCTTGATCCCCGGCCGTTGATCGAGGAAGCGTTTGTGGCGTTGGCCGAAGATGCGGCGGTGGGTGGGGCGGTGATTTGGCGGTTGGAGTTGCCGCCCGCGCTGCCGGAAGTTGTCGCCGATCCGGTGCGGCTGCGCCAGATTTTGCTCAATTTGCTTAGCAATGCCGCCCGCTTTACGGCGCAGGGGCAGATTACGCTGGGGGCGGAGGCACGGCCGTCTGAACTGCATCTCTGGGTGGCGGATACGGGCATGGGCATTGCCCCGGAACTGGCCGACCGCATTTATGACCCGTTTTTTACGCATGAGCCAGGCGGCCGGTTGGCGGGTGGTATTGGCCTGGGGCTGGCGATTACCAAACATTTGGTGGCGCTGCACGGGGGGCGGCTGGCAGTGGAGAGTGAACCGGAACGGGGCAGTACATTCCATGTGTATTTGCCGCTGCCGGAGAGGGTAGCACAGATGACAATGCCGGATGCGCCGACGGCCGTCCTCTGGTTCATCTCGCCGCAGCCGGAGCCGCCAACGGCCGTGACCACCTTTTGTGCCGAGCGACAGTTGCAGATACGCCGGATTGGCCCGCAGGAGGATGTGGACGGGTGGCTGGCTGTGGAATTGCCGGCGGTGATTGCCTGGGATGTGGCGCACACGGCCGTCGCCGATTGGCAATTGGTGCGGCGGCTGCACAACCATCCCCGCCTCAGCCAGACTCCTTTTGTGCTGTACCAGCCGGATGCGGAGGATGAGGCTGCCGGGCTGACCAGCCTCATCGTCAAACCGGCCAGCAGTCAGGCTTTGTGGGCGGCCATTGAACCAGCATTGCCGCGGGGGATGAGTGGCGCGGTGCTGGTGGTGGACGATGACCCCCAGGCGCGGGCGCGGGCGGTGGCGGCGGTGGAAAAAGGGTTGCCGGGTCATGGGGTGCGGACGGCCGTGAATGGGGCACAAGGTCTGGCTCTGGCCCTGGCCGACCCACCCAACCTCATCATTCTGGATTTGATGATGCCGGAGATGGACGGCTTTGACGTACTGGAACGGCTGCGAGCGGACGAACGCACATGGCAGATTCCGGTGATTATTTTGAGTGGGCGTCAGTTGACGTTGGTGGATGTGAAGCGGTTGGAACGGTTCACGGCCGTGACCCTGCACAACAAGGGTGTCCTCACCGGGGACGAAATTGCCACCTCACTGCACCGTACTCTGTTTGGCGCAGAGGTGCTGCCGCCGCAAACGAGCGCGTTGGTCAAACAGGCCATTGCCTACCTGCACCAGAATTACGGCCGCCCCCTCACCCGCCGCGAGATTGCCGACGAATTGGGTATGAGCGAGGATTACCTCAGCCGGGCATTTAGCCAGGAGTTAGGGCTGTCGCCGTGGGAATACCTGAACCGCTACCGCATTGCCCAGGCCAAAGAGATGCTGCGCCAGAGTGCGGACAGTGTGACGGTGATCGGCCGGCGCGTTGGTTTTCACGACCCTGCCTATTTCAGTCGCGTCTTCCGCCGCCTTGTGGGTGTTTCGCCTAATGCCTTTCGGCATGGGGAGCCATAAAGATGGCTGCCCTTGATGAACTCCTCACTTATATTTTCGATGGTATCCAACCGACGCTCTATGTGGAGTTTGCGGACTGGGTTCATGATTCGCGCCGCTTCCGCGAATTTGCCAAGCACTACCGCAGCAAGATACGCGCCAAGCTGCGCCACGTGCAGAGCGAGGAAAGCCTGCAAGATGTACGGGCCGAACTGGAAACGGCCGTGCTGCTGCTAAACGACCGACGCTTCACACTGGAATACGAAAAGTATGCCGCCGCCAAACAGCGTGGCCCCGATTTCACTGTCACTTTCAAGACGCATACCCCTTTTAACATCGAAGTGCGGCGTATTCAGCACCTGGAAGTGGTGGACGAAGGCAACGAAGCGTGGGAGGGCAAGTTGCTTGCCGTAATATGTGAAAAGGTGCAGCAGATGCCACCAGGCATTGTTAATCTGCTGTGGTTGGTGGCCGGGCAGGAAATTTCCCCAGCCCAACTGGACGACGTGGCGCTGACGTTGCGCCAACAGGCCGGGCGCAAAGAAGATGTACTCTTCCAACGACGTGGTTTTGCGAATACGGCCGTTTTCCACAAACAATATCCCCGCCTGAGTGGAATCGTGCTGCGCCAGCCGACCAGGAACGTACTCTGGCCGAACCCGCTGGCCCGGCACGAAGCGCCACGAGAGATTGTGCTGGCGCTACAACGTTTAGCAGACCAGTGAGCATCCAACCATCTGTTTTGCCACTGTAAAAACCTATAGACGCCTGTTAGTGTTGGCTGCTATCTGGTGTGACCTGGGCGATTTTGGCAAGCATCCACGCTTCGGCGCTTTGGTGATCTCGGAACACATGGGCGTCAATGGCCGCATCATCCGCAAATGCCTGCCACATCCGTGACAAACCATAAATCAGGTCGTCTGGCGCTACGCAGGCGACTACCAGTTTGGCAAGAGATTGGGCTGCACGTTTGTCCTGCTCTGCCATCTTCCGTATCTTGTCTATATCCACCCTGATTTCTGTCGCTGCGGAAAAATCCCAGAGCTGGAACCGTGCCAGATCATCCTCCAAGAATTCAGAGTAAAGCCATTCGTTGGCCTTCAAAATCTCGTCCCCTGTGACCGTGTCGGTAGCGTTGAAAATAAGGTATTGGCCGTGGGCAATGTGATACTCAATAGGCATGATGTCATTTCCAGGTAATACTTATCTACGCTATTTATTATAAGAATTGTAACGAGGGGTACAAGAGCGATAGCTCTGTCGTTTTTGTCCAATCATTTACCGGCAAAGTCCAATCCCCACCCGGTACAATTATCTTACACAAAAGTCACTCACCTATTCCCGACCCTGGTTAATACCAGGGCAAAAGAGGCTTAAATGCCCATGGACGCAAAAGGCGCATTAAGAGAAACTCTGGAACAACCCAATCCCCTGGATGCAGGCGTCAAAAAAAAGGTGGTCGCCGCCCCGTCCAGGTCAGCGCGTATACGCCGCACCGGGCGGACCATGTGGCGTCATCGCTGGCTCTACTTCTTGATGACCCCCTCCCTGCTCTACTTCCTCATTTTCCGCTATGGCCCCCTGTGGAACGCCCAGATCGCTTTCAAGGATTTCAAACCGCTATTAGGCGTCTTGGGTAGCCCCTGGGCCGGGCTTACCCATTTTGAGACCTTCGTCAACTCCTTCTACTTTGAACAACTTATCTTCAACACCGTCATTTTCAGTCTGGCAAAACTAATTTTGGGGATGCCCATTGCCATTATCCTGGCGCTGGCGCTGCATGAAACCTGGTTCCATCGTTACCGCACCGTCGTGCAAACGATGGTTTATCTGCCACACTTCCTCTCCTGGGTCATCATGTTTGGTGTGCTGTTGATGCTGCTCTCGCCAGATACCGGGCTGATCAATCAGGTGATTGAACGGTTTGGCGGCGAGCCGATTGCTTTTCTAACCTCACCGGCCTGGTTCCGCCAGGTGGTGATTGGCTCGGACATCTGGAAGGAGACCGGGTGGAGTACCATCATCTATCTGGCCGCGCTGCTGGCGATCAGCCCCAATCTGTACGAGGCCGCGACGGTGGATGGGGCGTCCCACTTGCGGCGCATCTGGCATATTTCGCTGCCGGGTATCTTGCCGGTAATTGTGCTGGTGACGCTGCTGCGGCTGGGCAACATCCTGGACGCGGGCTTCAACCAGATATTTATTCTCTATTCGGTGCCGGTTTACAGCGTAGGCGACATTATTGATACCTGGGTTTACCGGCAGGGGATTTTGCAGTTCCAATTTAGTCTGGCTACGGCCGTTGGCCTGTTCAAAGGCGTCATTGGTCTCGTGCTCATCCTGGTAGCCAACCGTGTGGCCAAGCGCGTGGCCCAGCAAAGTCTGTTCTAGGAGGCGTCTCATGTCCCAAATCAAAACCCGCGACGCTCTGACCTATCAAATCCTCCTGCTTATCTTCCTCTCTTTTGTGTTGGTGGCGATCCTCATCCCTTTCTGGCGCGTTATCGTCAGCGCCTTCATTCCGCTCGATATTTACACGCGGGAAGGAGTGCCCTTTTTCCTGCCGCCTACAAAATGGACAACGGCCGCTTTCGAGCAACTCCTCAGCCATCCCCTGTTTGCCCGGTCGCTGCTTAACAGTGTGATCATTACATTAGGGGGCACGGCCGTGAGCCTCTTCCTCACCATCCCCCTGGCTTACGCTCTCTCCATCCGCTCCCTGCCTGGCCGGCGCATCATCTTGTTGCTGATGTTATTCACCTTCCTCTTCCATACCGGCCTGGTGCCTGTTTACCTGCTGGTCACCAGCCTGGGACTGACCAACAACTTCCTGGCCGTCATCCTGCCCCCGGCCATCAGCGTTTATAACACCCTGGTGATGATGAGCTTTTTTGAAGGGCTGCCGGATGAACTCAAAGAAGCTGCCCGCATAGACGGAGCCAATGAAATTCAGATTCTATTCTCCGTCATTTTGCCCCTATCCAAGCCCATCATCCTCACCATCGGCCTCTTTTATGCCGTCTACTACTGGAACGAATTTTTTACGCCTATTCTTTATCTGAACGACAACGATCTGATGCCGTTACCTGTGCTGCTGCGCAACATCCTTATCTCCGCCAGCTTCAACGAATACGTGGAGTACAACGCCTTCAGCACCTCTTCCATTGAATCGCTTAAATCAGCCAGCGTTTTGCTCACCATGATCCCCATGCTCCTGGTGTATCCATGGATTCAGCGCTATTTCACCAAGGGTGTGTTGCTCGGCGGAGTGAAGGAATAAGGCTGATGGTGGTTATGGCCGGTCTCTGACCGTGCCAGGTGTGGCACGGTCAGAGACCGGCCACAGCGAGAAATTTCAGACACAAATTTAAGGAGAAAGAAAAATGAAGAGTAGAAAATCAAGAAATCGTTATTTTGTCATATTGTTGCTGTTGCTCATGGCGCTCTTTGCCGCCTGTTCATCAGGCAGCACCGTCGAAGTGCCCACCGTAGACACCGCCGCCGTAGAAGCGGCCCAGGAAGCAGCCGCCGCTGCCCAGGCAACGGCCGATGCCGCCGTAGCTGCCCTGGCCGAAGCCGCCGAAGGGGATGAATCGGCGCGGGCCACGTTAGAAGCGCAAGTTGCCGCCGCCCAGGCTGCTTTGGAGGATGCCCAGGGTGAGGCGGACGCCGCCGCCGCCGAAGCAGAAGCGGCCATGTCCGCTGCGGCAACGGCCGATGCCAACGCCGCCACTGCTGCGGCGGTACCTGTAGACCTGGAACTATGGGCTTTAGCCACCGTCACCGAGGCCGGCCCACCCCCGGATGATTGGATTGTGTACGACATCATCCGGGAGGAGTTAGGTATTGACCTCACCTACGTCATCATGCCCACCGGCGCGGATGGCGAGGCCAAGCTGAACGCGGCTGCCGCTGCCAATGATTTACCTGACCTTTTCCAACTGGTCAGCGCCAGTGGTGACACCCGGGGCGCACTGTTCCGCCTGGTAGATTTGGGTCTGGTGGCGCCGGTCGAAGATTTGATGCCCCTGATGCCGGAACGGGTGGCTACCCACTACAATGATCCCACCCTCCTCAGTCTGGTTACGCTTGATGGCCATCAATACGGCCTGCCGGAACTGCCGCCCATCCCCAAGCGGGAGGGTCTGGTTATCCGCAAAGATTGGCTGGATGCACTGGGATTAGAACCTCCTACCAACCTGGAAGAGTTATATGAAGTCGCCATTGCTTTCACCACGCAAGACCCGGACGGCAACGGCCGTGATGACACCTATGGCCTGGGAGGTTTTCTCAACGGTCAGGGGTTGGGCACGCGCTTTGACTTCATCTTTGGTGGGTACGGCTTGCCCGGTGTGTGGAACTTCACCGACCCGGCCAACTTTGGTCTCAACGTGCGCGATCCGCAATATCCAGAGGCGCTGGCTTACATGAAGTCATTTGTGGACGCAGGCGTGATTGATCCCGATTGGCCGACGCTGACCCGTGATGACTTCCGGGCGCGATGGAAACAGGGGCGGTTTGGCATCATGTGGGAAGACTTTGCTGCCCTCACCAACCAGTCCAACTATGCCCCGTTTGATGAAAACTTCCCCGAAGGGGAATGGATTCCGTTGCCTGCCCCCACCGGTCCCGATGGTGAAGCCTACTACGGCGTGTATACCGGGCGTGGGCAGATTTTTGGCGTGTCGCAAAAGGCGGCCGACGCCGGTAAAGGGGAAGCGATTGCCCGGCTGCTAGAGTGGATTGCCACCGATGGTTACTACCTGCTTGGCTTTGGCCAGGAAGGAGTGAACTTTGTGTTGGATGAAAATGGCAATATCTCCACCGAGGGGATTGAGGAGACATTGGCCTGGACAGCTCCCGAACAACAGCCATTTACGCAAATGCGTAATCAGTTGGTCTTCTATAATGCCCCTGAGGAAATCATTGCCCGCTACCCAACCTATACGACGGCCAACGGCCGTACCATGGACCCCATGGTCTTTCTGGAATTCTTCCAAAGCCAGCCCTGGGCCGAAGGTCGGGGCATTCAAGTCATCCTGCCCCCGGCCAACGCTGCTGACTTTGACCGCTACTACAATGAAGGTTTGATCCAGTTTGTACTGGGGCAGCGGGAACTCAATGACGACACCTGGGCCGAATTCCTGGCCGGGCTGGACAGTCTGGGCGCGGCCGAATATGAAGCTGCCGCCCAACAAGCCTTGCAAGACGCCGGACTCCTGGAATAAGTTGAATTTCTCTCCTCTCAGGTGAGACGCACCGTGAAAGGTGCGTCTCACCCATACCTTACCCAGAGCGTGAGGTTCTGGGTGGCTTCAATGCGCCCTTTTTCTGTAATCCGTGAGCCGTAATCCGTGACCCGTAATCAGTAATGGGACTACGAGCTTCGGTTTACGGATAACGGATAACGTACAACGGGTTACGGATAACGAACTCAGGTACTTGATCATGCAACACACGATATTCAACCAGACGGCCGTACCGCCCACCACCGGCATTCCCTGGTCACAGCGTATTGCCAACTCTGCCCTGAGCCGGTATGACCTGGCGCAGAGCCAGTGGCATTACAAACATGGCCTGTTGTTCAAAGGGGTCTATCACCTGTGGCAGCAAACGGGCGACGACCGTTACGGGGACAGTCTGGTGGCATATGTGGACAACTTTGTGCAGGCCGACGGCCGTATCCGCACCTACACCCTGGCCGAGTACAACATTGACCAGATCAACCCCGGCAAACTGCTCTTTCCGCTTTATCGTGTCACCGGGCAGGCTGCCTATCGCCAGGCCATTGAGCAACTGCGCGACCAGTTGCGCACCCATCCGCGCACCCATGAAGGCGGCCTGTGGCACAAACAAATCTATCCCTACCAGATGTGGTTGGATGGCATCTACATGGCTTCCCCATTCCTGGCTGAATATGCCGTGACCTTTGACGAACCAGAAACGCTGGATGATGTGGCCTTTCAAATTGTCACACTGGAACGCCACACCCGCGACCCACACACAGGGTTGCTCTATCACGGCTGGGACGAAAGCCGCCAGCAGCCCTGGGCCGACCCAATCACCGGCTGTTCGCCCCATTTCTGGAGCCGGGCCATGGGCTGGTATCTGATGGCGCTGGTGGATGTGCTGGGACTATTTCCACCCGACCACCCCGCTTGTGCTGAAATTTTGGTGATATTGGAGCGATTATTAACGGCCGTGACCCCCTTTCAAGAACCCACCACCGGCCTCTGGTGGCAGGTGATGGATCAGGGCGGCCGCCCCGGCAACTACCTGGAAGGCTCCGGCACGGCTATGATCGTCTACGCCATTGCCAAAGGGGTGCGCCAGGGCAATCTGGCGGCCCATTGGCTGCCCGCCGCCGACCGCGCCTTTGACGGTTTGCTCACCCACCTGGTGACGCTGGACGACGAAGGGCGGGTAGACTTGCACGGTGTTTGTTCCACCGCCGGTCTGGGTGGCACACCATACCGCGATGGCTCTTTTGACTATTATGTGGGCGAACCGATCATTACCAACGACCTGCACGGCGTCGGCGCTTTCCTGCTGGCGGCCGTAGAATTGGAAAACGCTCACCAATAAGTTTGTAGTAGGCGATTTATCGCCATGTGCAGGCACTCAAGTGCCCACTGCAAACGAGAACAGGATTACCATGTCTTACTTTGAAAATGTTCCTACCAACAATGGGCTAAATTCATTGCCTGCCAACCCCTGCAAACTACTTGATTTTCAACTGCTGCTGCTGGCGGATGGGCAGGCGCATGAGGGGCAGAGCAACGGCCGTGAAACCCTGGCGGTCATCTTGGGCGGCAAGGCGGATTTTGTGGTGAACGGCCGTGCCTTCCCGCAAGTTGGCGGCCGTCCTAATGTGTTTAATGGCAAACCCCATGCCGTGTACATTCCGGCTAATGCCAGTTATACGATCAAGGGGCACGGCCGTGTGGAAATTGGTCTGTGCAGCGCCCCCAGCGATGTGGCAATTGAGCCGTATGTGATCACGCCTAACCAGGTCACGGCCGGGGTCTGGGGCGCGGCTAACTTCAGCCGCAGTTTCCACCAGATACTCACCCTGGCCGGGCAGCCCGACCTGCCCGCCGCCCGCCTCATCGTTGGCGAAACTTACACCCCCTCCGGCAATTGGAGTACCTACCCGCCGCACAAACACGAAAAAGACGACTTGCCCCGCGAAGCCTATCACGAGGAAATGTATTACTTCAAAGTCAATCCGCCGGATGGCTTTGGCATTGCCCGCTTTTATGACCAGACCATAGATGTGGGCTACACCGTGCGCGACAACACCATTTTGATGGTGCCGCATGGCTACCACACCGTTGTCAGTGCGCCTGGCTACACCACTTACTACCTCTGGTTTTTGGCGGGCCACCACCGCACCCAGGCTGTGTCCGAAGACCCGGCCGTCGGTTGGGTCAGCCGCACCGTGCCCATGCTGCGCGAGTTGGGGCATTAGTTGGCCATCGGTAGGGGCGAGGCAGGTGGGGACAATCTTCTCTAGCAAGAGAAATCATCTCCCACCTGCCTCGCCCGTCCAACGGTAATCGGTATGATGATGCAAGAGTTATTTTCGCTTGAAGGGAAAGTGGCATTGGTCACGGGGGCCAGCCGCGGGTTGGGGCAGGCGATGGCGCTGGGGCTGGCCGCGGCCGGGGCCGATATTGCCGGGCTGGATCGCCGCGAGTGTGGCGACAC
>CAYXUZ010000010.1:14207-16782 GCA_964467705.1 uncultured Ardenticatenaceae bacterium
CAGGCGTTGGGGCGGCGCTATCACACCATCCAATATGACCTGTCTGCCGCGAGTCCAACCGATTTGGCGCAGGTGGTGGCGGAGGTGGTGGGGGTGTACGGCCGTTTGGACATCCTGCTCAACAACGCGGGCATCATTCGCCGCGCCCCCATCCTGGAATTCAGCGAAACGGATTGGGATGACGTGCTGCAAATAAACCTGAAGGCGCTCTTTTTCCTAGCGCAGGCCGCCGCCCGGCAGATGGTGGCCCAGGGCAGCGGCAAAATTATCAACATCGCTTCCATGCTTTCATTTCAAGGCGGGATTTTGGTGCCCTCGTACACAGCCGCTAAAAGTGGTGTGGCCGGGCTGACCAAAGCATTAGCTAATGAACTGGCCGCTAAAAACATCAACATCAATGCCATTGCCCCCGGCTACATGGCGACGGATAATACCGCCCCATTACGCGCCGACCCGGCGCGAAACGCCGCTATTTTGGCGCGTATCCCCACCGGGCGTTGGGGAGACCCGGCTGATTTGCAAGGTGTGGTTATTTTTCTGGCTTCGGCCGCCTCCGACTATATGCACGGGGCCATCATCCCCGTAGACGGCGGCTGGTTATGCCGGTAGGATGATCCACGAAGAGCGCGAAGAATTGTTGGCAATGGAGATACATGGGATTTGTTCGTAAAACGTAATCGAGTAAATACACCGTTAACAGAATAATCCGAATTTTCTCGTGTCATTCCGAGGAGTCTTCGACGAGGAATCCCTGCCAATTGTACAGGAGAGGGATTCCTCGCTACGCAGACTCCGCTCGGAATGACAGGTGAAGGGCTATTAAGAAGAGTTATTTAACGGGGTGGTAAAGTTCTTTTACGTTTTACGTTTTGTGTAACAATGACGAATAAACGAAAACGATATGCTTTAGTAGGGACGGGGGCGCGGGCGGGTATGTTTGTGGACGCCATTACTACCACTTACCGTGAGGTGGCCGAATTGGTGGCCTTTTGTGACCTGAGCCAGACGCGCATGAACTGGTATAACCGCAAACTGGCGACTACATGCGGGCTGGAAGCCCGACCTACCTATTTTGCCTACGAATTTGACCGGATGATCGCGGAAACGCGGCCGGATGTGGTCATTGTTTGCACGATGGACAGCACCCATCACCTGTACATCACGCGGGCGATGGAACTGGGTTGTGATGTGATCACCGAAAAGCCGATGACGACCGACCTGCCCAAGTTGCAGGCGATTTTTGAGGCCATTGAGCGCACCGGCCGTTCGCTGCGGGTGACGTTTAACTATCGCTACGCGCCCGCTTACACCCAATTTCGCCAATTGGTGCTGGATGGATTGGTGGGACGGCCGTTGCTGGTAGACTTCTCCTGGCTGCTGGATACCAGCCACGGGGCCGACTACTTCCGCCGCTGGCATCGCCTAAAAGAAAACAGCGGCGGCCTGCTGGTACACAAGGCCACCCATCATTTTGACCTGGTAAACTGGTGGATTGACTCCTTCCCACAAACGGTAGGGGCGATGGGAGCGTTGAGTTTTTACGGCCGTGACAATGCTGCCGCGCGTGGGGAAACATACAGCTATCAACGTTATACCGGCGTGCCCGCCGCCCAAAACGACCCCTTCGCCCTCTTCCTCACCAGTCAAGAAGCCCTCAAGGGCCTCTACCTGGACGCCGAAGCTGAATCCGGCTATATCCGCGACCAGAACGTTTTTGGCGAACCAATGACGGCCGAAGACACCATGGCCGTCACCGTGCGTTATCACAATGGCGCACTGCTCTCTTACTGTCTGGTCGCCTACGCTCCCTGGGAAGGGCTGCGTGTGGGCATTACGGGCACAAAGGGTCGGATTGAGATGGACATCAAAGAGAGTGTCACCCATTTGTTAGGTGATGGACAGGCGGCCGATACCAACGCCAGCAAAGGGCCGTTCAAACAGGCGCGGATGCGGGTGTTTCCCATGTTCGGCCAGGGATATGAAATTGAAGTGCCTGCCGGGGAAGGGGGGCACGGCGGCGCTGACCCGGTGATGTTGGCGCAGATTTTTTCACCCAATCCCCCACCAGACCCTTACCACCGTGCTGCGTCTCATGTAGATGGCGCGGCCTCGGTGCTGGTAGGCATTGCGGCCAACCAGTCTATGCAGACCGGGCAGATGGTGTGCATAGAGGATTTGTTTCCTCTGGCGGCGATGAAAGGTTTTTGACGCAAAGGCGCAAAGAGGCAAAGGGGCGCAAATCACATGTCATTCCGAGCGTAGTCTTCGGAGCGAGGAATCCCTCTCGTGCAAAAGTAGTAGAGATTCCTCGTCGAAGACTCCTCGGAATGACACGCGAAAGTTCATATGAACGAGTTACAGGAGACCAGATACTTTTCACCTGACCCGGCGCAGCGGGTGATGGCGCTGGCGCTGTACCAGTCGGTGGCCGATTTGCCGCTGGTGTGCCCGCATGGGCACGTAGACCCGCGCCTCTTTGCCGACCCGGATTACCGCTTCGGCTCCCCAACAGAACTGCTGCTGATTCCTGACCATTACATCTTCCGCATGTTGTATTCGCAGGGTGTGTCTATGG